>NZ_JBHYMF010000019.1:0-60920 GCF_042742855.1 Streptomyces sp. NPDC058877
GGCCCGGCCCTCAGCACGTGGTCAACGCGGCGGGCGGGTGCTGCTGCCGCCCTGGATGGGGTCGAGGACGTCCGGCGGCTCGATCGACGGCGGCGGGGACGGTTCCTCGGAGGCCGTGGGATCCTGAGTGGGCTCCGGCGGCGTGGTGACGGGGTCCTCCGTCGGCTGCGGCGGCGTGGTGGCCGTCGAGGTCGGCGGGGACGTCGGCGACGGCGGGGCCGTGGTCGGCTCCTCCGTCGGCTCCTCCTCGGAGGCCTCGGAGGTCGCGGTGGGCTCCGGCAGGGTGCCGTCCGGGGCGGCGCCGTCGGTCTCCAGGTCGAAGCTCGCGTCGGAGCCGCCGCCGAGGGCGCGGGTGGTGTAGTCGCCCCAGATCTTGGCGGGGGTGCCGCCGCCGTTCGCCCGGCCCAGGTTGATGGTGTTGCTGAGGGTCACCTGGTTGCCCTTCTCGTCCTCGCCGAAGAGGCCGACGGCGGTGACGAGTTCGGGGGTGTAGCCCACGAACCAGGCGGAGCGGTTGTTCTCGGAGGTGCCGGTCTTGCCGGCGGCCTCGTAGTCACCGGCGGCGCGGAAGCCGGTGCCGTTGCGCACGACGCCCCTCATGGCCTGGGTGGCGGTGTCGGCGGCCTCACGGCTGATGACCTGCCCGCCGATCGCCTCGGCGCCCTCGACCGTGCGGTCCCGGTGGCTGGCGGTCTTCACCAGGGTCGGGGTGACCTTCTTGCCGTGGTTGTCGAGCGTGGCGTAGACGCCGGCCATGTCCATGGTGGAGGCGCCCATGGTGCCGAGGGAGATGGCGGGGCTCTCCGGGAAGTCCACGCCGTCCTTCATGCCGAGGGCGAGGGCGGTCTTCTTGGTCTTGGCCGGAGTGACGTCGACGATCATCTGGGCGTAGACCGAGTTGACCGAGCTGTTGGTGGCCCTCTGGACGGTGATGGGCCCGTAGTTCCGGTCGTCCTCGTTCTCCGGGGCGAACGGGATGGAACTGCCGACGACCGGCCGCTGGCTGTCGCCGTCGTAGATGGTGCCGATGCCGATGCGACGGCCGTCCTGGGTGACCGAGCGGTTGTCGACGGCGGAGGCGAGGACGATCGGCTTGAAGGTGGAGGCCGGCTGGTAGTCGCGGCGGGTCGCGTTGGACATCCAGTGCTCGGTGGCGCCGACGCCTCCGTACATGGCGACGACCGCGCCGGTCTTCGGGTCGACGGAGGTGGCGCCGGCCTGGACGGTGGCCTGCTTCTCGTCGCCCTTGCGGTCGAGCTTGGCCTCCAGCTGCTTGTCGACCGCCTTGACGAGGGCCTTCTGCTTCTTCTCGTCGATGGTGAGGGTGATCGTCCAGCCGCCGGCCTTGATGTCCTCTTCGCTGACGCCCTGGCGCATCAGTTCCTGGTTGGCGGCCTCGACGATGTAGCCGGTCTGGCCCTCCATGCCGGGGGCGGGCTTGGGCTTCTGCGGGACGGGGAACTTCATGGCGGCGCGCTCGGTCGGCGACAGCCAGCCCTCGTCCACCATGTTGTCGAGGACGTAGTTCCAACGCTCCTCGACGAGCTTGCGGCCGGTGGCGCTCGCGGAGTTCCAGTCGTACTGGTTGGGCGCCTGGAGCAGGGAGGCGAGGTAGGCGCCCTGGGCGGTGGTGAGCTTGGGGGCGTCGACGCCGTAGTAGGACCGGGCGGCGGCCTGGACGCCGTAGGCGGAGCGACCGTAGTAGCTGGTGTTCATGTACCCGGCGAGGATGTCGCTCTTGGTCATCTGCTGGTCCACCTTGATGGCGATGACCATTTCCTTGAGCTTGCGGGTGGCCGTCTGGTCCTGGCTCAGGTAGAAGTTCTTGACGTACTGCTGGGTGATGGTCGAGCCGCCCTGCTTGCCCTTGCCCGTGACGGTGTTCCAGGCTGCCCGGGTGGTGCCCTTGATGTCGACGCCGTTGTCCTCGTAGAAGGACTTGTTCTCGGCCGCCACGAAGGCCTTCTGGACCTCGGCGGGGATCTCGTCCAGGCCGACGATCTCCCGGTTGATCTTTCCGGTGCGGGCGAGGATCTTGCCGTCGGCGTACTTGTAGATGTTGCTCTGCATGGTCGCCTCGGCGTTGGCGCTCGGCACCGGGACCATGAGGTAGACGACGTAGAGCGCCCCCATGCCGAGCAGGCAGAACACGAAGAACGTGCCAAGAAGCTTCTTCCAGGTGAAGAGCCGGCGTATGCCGCGCTTCTTCGCCTTGCCCTTGTCCGGTTGGCCCATGTGTCCCGTCGCTCCGCTCGTCATGTGTCCACCGTCTCGGCGCTGAGCCCGGTCCGCGCCGGATCAGCTCAGCAAGCTAACACCGACGAGCCGGACAAAGGACAACCGATCACGTCTTTTCAGGGCGTGAGAATCAGCACCCACGCCCAGAGGAACCGACGCTCCAACGGCCCCGAGGGTTGCACGAAAGTGTGATTCCGCTTAAGCGGCTCCTTGCGGGCGGATCGAAGGGGTCCGGGCATGACGGTCTATACATGGTACGTATACATCGTGCGTATAGTGAGGCGCATGTCCATTGGTCACACCCTGCTCGGACTCCTGGAGTCCGGACCGCGCCACGGCTACGACCTCAAGCGCACCTTCGACGAACGGTTCGGCCAGGACCGACCGCTCCACTACGGCCAGGTCTACTCGACCATGTCCCGGCTCCTGAAGAACGGACTGGTCGTCGTCGACGGCATCGAAGCCGGTGGCGGTCCGGAGCGGAAGCGGTACGCGATCACCGAGGCGGGCATCACCGACGTCGCCCAGTGGCTCGCCACCCCCGAGAAGCCGGAGCCGTACCTCCAGTCCACGCTCTACACCAAGGTCGTCCTGGCCCTGCTCACCGGTCGCGGGGCCGCCGAGATCCTCGACGCCCAGCGGGCCGAACACCTGCGTCTGATGCGCGAGCTCACCCGCCGCAAGCGGACCGGCGACCTCGCCGACCAGCTCATCTGCGACCACGCCCTCTTCCACCTGGAAGCGGACCTGCGCTGGCTGGAACTGACCGCGGCCCGACTCGACGCCCTCGCCCAGGAGCTCCGCCGATGACCTCCGCCCCGCTCCTGCGGGCCACCGGCCTGTCCAAGGCCTACGGCCCGACCACGGCGCTCGCGAACGCCGACTTCGCCCTCCGGACCGGCGAGGTCGTCGCCGTCATGGGCCCCTCCGGCTCCGGCAAGTCCACGCTGCTGCACTGCCTGGCGGGCATCGTGCGCCCCGACGCCGGCACCATCGACTACGACGGGCGCGAACTGACCGCGCTCTCCGACGGCGCGCGCAGCGCCCTGCGCCGCACCGACTTCGGCTTCGTCTTCCAGTTCGGCCAGCTCGTTCCCGAGCTGACCTGCGTCGAGAACGTCGCCCTCCCGCTGCGGCTGGCCGGCGAGAAGCGCCGGGCCGCCGAGGCCAGGGCAGCCGAGTGGCTGGCCCGCCTGGAGGTCGACGACACCGCCCGCAAGCGCCCCGGCGAGATATCCGGCGGCCAGGGCCAGCGCATCGCCGTCGCCCGGGCCCTGGTCACCACCCCCCGGGTGATCTTCGCCGACGAGCCGACCGGCGCGCTCGACTCCCTCAACGGGGAGCGGGTGATGCAGCTCCTCACCGACGCCTCCCGCGACACCGACGCCGCCGTCGTCCTCGTCACCCACGAGGCCCGGGTCGCCGCCTACTCCGACCGCGAGGTGGTCGTGCGGGACGGGTCGGTACGGTCCCCGGAGTGGGCGGCATGAGCCCGCGCTCCCAGGCCCGCGACCTGGCGCTCGGCGCCAGGTTCGCGGTCACCGGAGGCCGCTCCGGCCTGTTCCGCACCCTGCTGACCGCGACCGGCGTCGGCTTCGGCGTGGCCCTGCTGCTCCTCGCCGCGTCCTTCCCGAACATGCTCTTCCAGCGGGAGGTGCGCGAATCGGCCCGTGCGGTCGACGGCAGCCACGAGGTCACCTCGCCCCGTCCCGACTCCTTCCTGCACCTCGGGCAGACCACCGTCTACCGCGAAGAGGTGATCAGCGGGCTGCTGCTGCGCCCCGAGGGCGGGGCGCCCCCGGTCCCGCCCGGCGCGACGGCCTTCCCCCCGGTGGGCGGCATGCTGGTCTCCCCCGCGCTCGGCGAACTGCTCGACTCCCCCGAGGGCGCCCTCCTCAAGGAACGGCTCCCCTACCGGGTCGTCGGGACGATCGGCGAGGCTGGCCTCATCGGGCCGGCCGAGCTGCGGTACGTCGCCCACGTCGACTTCCTCGACCAGGAGAACTACGACGGACGCGGCGTCCGGTACGGCTGGTCGGTGCCCGAGGAACCGATGAACGCCTTCCTGGTCCTCCTCGTCGTCGTCGCCTGCGTCGTCCTGCTCCTCCCGGTGCTCGTCTTCATCGCGACCGCCGTCCGGTTCGGCGGCGAGCAGCGCGACCGGCGGCTCGCCGCGCTCCGGCTGATCGGCGCGGACGGCGCCACGACCCGGCGCATCGCGGCCGGCGAGTCCCTCGCGGGCGCGCTCCTCGGCCTCCTGGTGGGCACCGGGCTCTTCGCCGCGGCCCGGCAGTTCGCCGGCTCCTTCACCATCTGGGACGTCAACGCCTACCCCGGCGACGTCGTGCCGATGACGGCGCTGGCCGTGCTCGTCCTCGCCGTCGTCCCGGTCGCCTCCGTCGTGGTCACCCTCTTCGCCCTGCGCGGGGTCGCGATCGAGCCCCTGGGAGTCGTCCGGACCTCGACCCCGCGCCGCCGCAGGCTGTGGTGGCGGCTGCTGCTCCTCGCGGCCGGGGCGGCCTTCCTCGCGCCCCTCGTCGGCGCAGTGCAGCCGGCCGGGACCCGCATCGACGCCGTGGGGGTCGTGACCGGCACCGCACTCGTCCTGACCGGCCTCACCGCGCTCCTGCCGTGGCTCGTCGAGTCCGGTGTGAAGCGGCTGCACGCGGGGCCGGTGGCCTGGCAACTGGCGGTCCACAGGCTCCAACTGAGCAGCGGTACGGCGGCCCGTGCGGTGAGCGGCATCGTCGTCGCGGCGACCGGGGCGATCGCGCTCCAGATGCTCTTCCAAGCGATGGAGGGCGACTTCACGGAGCTCACGGGCCAGGACACCTCCCGCGCCCAGATCGCGATCGGCCTCGACGCCCGGACCGGTGACGAGGCCCGCCTGATGATCGAGCGGGTCGCGGGGACCCGAGGGGTCGCCGGCACGGTCGGCACCGTCGAGTCGCACGCGTGGCGGCCCGGACCGCTGCGGGGGAGCGAGGAGTTCGCCCCGACGACCTCGCTCAGGGTCGGCGACTGCGCCTCCCTCCGGGAGTTCGCGACGCTCCCCTCCTGCACGGACGGCGACGTCTTCGTCCTCCTCGCGCACGGCGCCCAGGGCGGCCCGGACGACGCCCGGATCACCCGGACCGCCCGCCCCGGGGCCACGGTCGCCCTGCAGGACCCGCATCCGCACCCGAGCGCCCCGAAGCGCCCCGCGGGCCGGCTGCCGCAGTGGCGGATCCCCTCCGACGCCCGGCTCGTGGACTCCCGGCCGGACCCGACGGGCCGCCACCAGTACGGGGTGCTCGCCACCCCGTCGTCGATCGACGTCGCCCGGCTCGACGAACCCGACGCGCAGATCATGGTTCGGCTCGACCCGAGCGTGCCCGACGCCGCCGACCTGGTGCGGAACGCGGCAGCGGACATCGATCCGACCTCCTGGGTCCGCACCCTCAAGGACACCCAGCGCGACGCGGCCTTCTCCAGCGTCCGCACCGGCATCCTCGTCGGTTCCACCCTGACGATGCTCCTGGTCGCCGCATCGCTCCTGGTCACCACCTTGGAGCAGCTCAGGGACCGCAAGCGGCTGCTCTCCTCGCTGGTCGCCTTCGGGACCCGGCGGTCGACCCTGACCTGGTCGGTGCTGTGGCAGACGGCGGTGCCCATCCTCCTCGGGCTGGTCCTCGCCGTGGCGGGCGGACTCGGTCTCGGGGTCCTGCTGCTGGAGACGACCGGGCAGGGGGTCCGGGACTGGTGGGTGTTCCTGCCGGTCGTCGGGATCGGCCTCGGGCTGATCGCCGCCGTGACGCTGTTGAGCGTGCCGGTGCTGTGGCGGCTGATGCGGGCGGACGGGCTGCGCACGGAGTGACCCCCCGTCCACACGTACGAGACGGGCGTCGGGCCCTACCCCGGGGGCCGGCGCCCTTCGGCCGGGCGGGTCCGGGCCCGTCGTGCCCGCCGCGCACGGGTCAGGCCCCGTCCTCCAGCAATCTGACCGGCAGCCGCTTCATCGCACCACGCAGGGCCCGTGCCAGTTCCTCGAACTCGGCGTGCCGGGCCGCCCCCGTCCGCATCGCGAGGGCGATCCGTCGGGAAGGGGCCGGTTCGTCGAAGGAGCCGGTGCGGAGGGCGGTGTTGCGGGCGGTCTCGATGGTCACGGCGGTGCGGGGCAGCAGGGTGACCCCGAGCCCGCCCGCGACCAGTTGGACCAGCGTGGAGAGCCCGGCTGCGGTGGTGGTGACCTCGGCGCCGTCGGTGCGACCGGCCTCCCGGCAGATGTCGAGGGCCTGGTCGCGCAGGCAGTGCCCTTCGTCGAGGAGCAGCAGCCGGAGCTCCTTGAGCGCCTCGCGCGGGATGTCCTGCCGCCCGGCCAGCTCGTGGTCCTGTGGGGCGATCAGGACGAAGTCCTCCTCGAAGAGGGGGAGTTCGGTGACCCCGGGCACTCCGAGCGGCACCGCGAGCAGCAGCAGGTCGAGGCGCCCTGCGGCGAGCCCCTCCAGGAGCGAGGAGGTCTGTTCCTCGTGGACCTGGAGGTCGAGTTCGGGGTAGCGGTGGTGGACGAGTCGGAGCACCGTCGGCAGCAGATAGGGGGCGACGGTCGGGATCACACCGAGCCGCAGGACGCCGGTGAAGGGGGCTTGGGCCGCCTCGGCCTCCTCCATCAGTTCGGCGACCGCGTCGAGGACCGCCCGGGCGCGGACCGCGAGCCGCTCCCCCGCGGGCGAGAGCAGCACCTTCCGCGTCGTACGCTCAAGGAGCTGGACACCGAGTGCCTCTTCGAGGGCCGAAACCGCGCCCGAGAGGGCGGGCTGACTCATGCCGATGGCGGCTGCCGCATCGCGGAAGTGCAGATGCTCGGCAACCGCCGCGAATGCCCTGAGCTGCGAGAGGCTCGGCTGCTTGGTACGCCGAACGGAAACCACTGATAACCACCTTCGATCAACTCGACCGAGTCTAGCTATTTCACTGATCAATGCACCCCGTGCCAGGATGTGAGACGTCCAACCCCCACGGAAGACCCCAAAAGGGACCCTTCCACTCTGCAAGGAGAGCGCGTGCTCACTGTCGGTGACAAGTTCCCCGCCTACGACCTGACCGCCTGCGTGTCGCTGGAGAGCGGCAAGGAGTTCGAGCAGATCGACCACAAGTCCTACGAGGGCAAGTGGCGCGTGGTGTTCTTCTGGCCGAAGGACTTCACCTTCGTCTGCCCGACCGAGATCGCCGCGTTCGGCAAGCTGAACGACGAGTTCGCCGACCGCGACGCCCAGATCCTCGGCGTCTCGGGCGACTCCGAGTTCGTCCACCACGCCTGGCGGAAGGACCACGCCGACCTGCGTGACCTGCCCTTCCCGATGCTGGCCGACTCGAAGCACGAGCTCATGCGCGACTGCGGCGTCGAGGGCGAGGACGGCTTCGCCCAGCGCGCCGTCTTCATCGTGGACCCGAACAACGAGATCCAGTTCACCATGGTGACCGCCGGCTCGGTCGGCCGTAACCCCAAGGAGGTCCTGCGGGTCCTCGACGCCCTGCAGACCGACGAGCTGTGCCCGTGCAACTGGAACAAGGGCGAGACCACCCTTGACGCCGCCGCGCTGCTCGCGGGCGAGTAAGGGCGAGTGATCTGACATGGCTCTCGACGAACTGAAGTCCGCCATACCGGACTTCGCCAAGGACCTGAAGCTGAACCTCGGTTCGGTCATCGGCAACAGCGACCTGCCGCAGCAGCAGCTGTGGGGCACCGTCCTCGCCTCCGCGATCGCCTCGCGCTCGCCGAAGGTGCTCAAGGAGCTGGAGCCCGAGGCCCAGGCGAACCTGAAGCCCGAGGCGTACCAGGCGGCCAAGTCCGCCGCCGCGATCATGGCGATGAACAACGTCTTCTACCGGACCCGGCACCTGCTGTCGGACCCCGAGTACGGGACGATGCGCGCCGGTCTGCGGATGAACGTCATCGGCAACCCGGGCGTCGAGAAGGTCGACTTCGAGCTGTGGTCGCTGGCCGTCTCCGCGATCAACGGCTGCGGCCGGTGCCTGGACTCGCACGAGCAGGTCCTGCGCCAGGCCGGTGTCGACCGCGCCACCATCCAGGAGGCCGTCAAGATCGCCGCGGTGATCCAGGCGGTCGGCGTCACGCTGGACGCCGAAGCGGTGCTCGCCGAGTAGGGCGGAGCCGTACGAGGAGGGCCCGGGGCGCGCGCCCCGGGCCCTTCCGTCACTTCTTGAGCGCCGCGATGACGTCCTGCACGTCCTGGGTCATCGGAACCTCGATCCCGGACATGTCCATCGGCGCCACGGGGTCGACCGGATTGCCGCTCGCGTCCACCTCGTACTCCCGGTAGACGATCAGCTCGATGACGACCTGGCCGTCGAGCACGCGGAGCTCGCCGCCGTCGTCGCCGTGCTGGGCGAAGAAGGCCATCTCCCCGAGGCCGGCGATGGGCTCGGAGAAGTCGTAGTACTTCGCCCGCGCGGGGAACTCGGGGCCGGGGTCCGTCACCCTGTGCAGGGTGTAGCGGACGGAGGCGCTGTACCGCGGCGCGGAAGCCCCGAAGGTGATCATGCAGGAGCTCTCGTACAGGGCCGGATCGTTCATGTCGGACTCGCCGCTGTCCGAGGTCCGCGCACCGAAGGTGCTGGCGAGCGCCTTGAGCTCGGACGCCTCGCAGAGGTTCGCTTCCACCGTGTACCCGCCCAGGTCCGGTCCGCTCTCCGCGCGCTGCCCGTACGCGTAGAGACCGCCGCCCCACAGTGCCGAGGCGAGCACCGCGCCGCCGAGGGCCCACCGCCAGGGGCGGCGCGTGCGGTGCCCGCGGGGAGGCGGGGCGGCGTCGAGCACCTCGGGGCCGTCGAGCGGTTCGCCCCCCACCAGTTCCGGCTCGGATATCACGCGCGCTCCTCCTCGACGGCGCCCGGCGCCGGGACCGGCGCCACGGCGAAGGCCGTCGCCCCGCGCGGCTCCGGGGTGCTGCGCAGCGCCTGCTCGGTGCTGTAGGCGCGCAGATAGCCGACGACGGTGTTGACGACGGCGACCAGCGGAACGGCGACGACGGCGCCGCCGATGCCCGCGGTGAGTCCACCGGCCGCGACGGCGAGGACGACGGCCAGCGGGTGGACCCGCACCGCACGGCCGAGGATGAACGGCTGGAGGACGTGGCCCTCGATCTGCTGCACGGCGAGGACGACGAGCAGCACCATCAGCGAGATGAAGAAGCCGTTGGTGACGAGGGCGACGACGACCGCGAGGGCGCCGGAGATGACGGCGCCGACCAGCGGGATGAAGGCGAAGAGGAAGATGAAGACGGCCAGCGGCACCGCCATCGGCACGTCGAGGAACCAGAGCCCGAGGCCGATGAAGACGGCGTCGATCAGGGCGACGAGGACCGTGCCGCGGACATAGGCGGTGAGGGTGCGCCAGGCGCGCGGACCGGCGCCGGCGACGCCCGGCCGGGCCTGGGCGGGGACCAGCTTGAGCGTCCATTCCCAGACCCGCTTCCCGTCGTAGAGCAGGAAGAGCGTCGAGAACATGGCGAGCAGGACGCCGGTGAGGGTCTCGACGACGACGGTGACGCCCTGCAGTCCGACCTGGGTGATCTGCTCGGCGTTGGTGCCGACGGAGTCGCTCAGGTTCTTGGCGATGCCGTTGATCTGCTGCTCGGTGACGTGGAAGGGGCTGTTGAGGAGGCCCCGCTTGAGTTCCTCGATGCCGTTCCTGATCTGGTCGGACAGGTTGTCGATGTTGTCCATGACCTGCCAGACCACGAACCAGCCGACCAGCCCCATGACCACGAAGCCGGAGACGGCGGTGACGGCGGTGGCGAGCCCTCGGGGCAGGCCCTTCCGGCGGAGCAGCGCGACGGTGGGTTGGAGCAGGGCGGTGACGAGGAGGGCGGCGACGAAGGCGAGGACGACCAGTTGCACGGAACTGATCACCTTCATCAGCACCCAGACCGTGCCGGCGAGGACGAGCAGCCGCCACCCCGCCTCGGCGGCCACGCGCATGCCCCAGGGGATGGCGTCGACGGGGTCGGGGCGGGCGGCGACGATCGGGGGGTACGCGGGGGGCACGGGCACGGAGCGGTCCGGCCCTGCCGGGTCCCCCTCCCCCACGGCGACGGCTCCGACGGCCGGGAGGGGGGCCGCGGCGTCCGGGGCGGTACCCGACCGGGGAAGCTCGGCTGCGGGTACGGGCGGGGGTTCGTACGCGATGGTGTCCGGAGTCACGTACGGCGGCCCGAGCGGATCATTTCGCTCCGCTTCGGCCCGTCGTTCGTCGAGGCGCTTGCCCATGTGACTCAGGCCCGCGCCCAGCCGGTCGAGCCACCTTGGCACTCTGGACATCTCTTCCTTCTTCCCCCCGCTCGCTCTTCCCCGTTCGCCCAGGGAAGCCCGTGGGCCTCTCGACGGTACATGCAAGGAACCCCCCACCGTAGGACGGCGGGGGGCTCCCTGAGGTTGAGCGCGCTGGGGCTAGTACCAGCGGTTGGCCTGCCAGAACGACCAGGCGCCACAGGGACTGCCGTAGCGGCCGTCCATGTAGTTGAGGCCCCACTTGATCTGGGTGGCGGGGTTGGTCTGCCAGTCCGCACCGGCCGAGGCCATCTTGTAGCCGGGGAGGGCCTGCACGAGGCCGTAGGCGCCCGACGACGGGTTGGTGGCGCGGTAGTTCCAGCCGGACTCGTGGTCCACGATGTTGCTGAAGCACTGGAACTGGTCGGCCGGAATCATCTGCCGGGCCATCGCCTTGACCTCGGCGATGCTGTACGAGCCCTGGGCGGCGAAGGAAGAGGCGTCACGGACCGCGGAACGGCTGGCGCGCTCCTCGGCCTCCTTGCGCTCCTTCTCGGCCTTCGCCTCGGCAGCGGCCTTGTCGGCCGCTTCCTTCTTCTCCTCGGCGTCCTTGGCGGCGCGGATGCGGGCCGCTTCCTCCGCGGACTTCTTCGCGGCCGAGTCGGCCGCGGCGGCCTGCACGTCGGCCTGCTCCGAGAGGGAGGCGACCTGTACCTGGGCCTGCTCCCCCGAGGGGATGTCCGCGAGCAGCGTGGTGTCGGCCGCGGTGGCCTCGAAGTTGTCGTCCGAAGCCTGCGCGGCATTGCCCGAGGCAACGCCGACGACGGCACCGACGGTGGTGACCGCAGTGGCCGAAGCCACCGCGAATCCCCGGACCGAGATCCGGCTCACACGGTTTCCTTCCAGCACGCCCGCACAGGTGACCACACGGGCGAAATCTTGCCCCTGACACTGGTCTCCGACGTAACGGGTCACAGGAGACGCGGGCCCGTGGTGCTGTGGGCGGCATACGGCGGACGGCTGTTGAGTTGTGCGGTGCGTTGCGCACCCCGAGGGTGCACCTGTGCCGTATGCAGGGCCTGACGGAAGCAAGACTCTGCCGGACGGCGACACCGCAAGGCAATTCCGTGTTGCGTGTGAAAGCTCACATCTCGGCGGACGCAGGTGTTTTGACGAATCCGGCGGACAGCAGTGCGCCACCCGACTAAGCTCCTCCGCTCTGCCGGGTGGCGCCAACTCCCACACCTAGACGAAAAGGTGTGAATCGGTCAGACCTGACCATCCTCCAGCATCTCCGTCACGAGCGCGGCGATCTGCGAGCGCTCGGAACGGGTGAGCGTGACGTGGGCGAAGAGCGGATGCCCCTTCAGCTTCTCGACCACGGCGACGACTCCGTCGTACCGACCGACCCGGAGGTTGTCCCGCTGGGCGACGTCATGGGTCAACACGACCCGGGAGTTCGCACCGATGCGGGACAGAACGGTCAGGAGGACATTGCGCTCCAAGGACTGCGCCTCGTCCACGATGACGAAGGCGTCGTGGAGCGAACGGCCCCGGATGTGGGTGAGCGGCAGAACCTCCAGCATCCCGCGCCCGAGGACCTCCTCGATCACCTCCCGGCCCGCGACCGAGGACAGCGTGTCGAAGACGGCCTGGGCCCAGGGGCTCATCTTCTCGGCCTCGCTGCCGGGTAGATAGCCGAGCTCCTGTCCGCCGACCGCGTACAGCGGCCGGAAGACCATCACCTTCTGGTGCTGACGGCGCTCCAGGACCGCTTCCAGGCCGGCGCAGAGCGCGAGCGCGGACTTGCCGGTGCCGGCCCGGCCGCCCATGGAGATGATGCCGACGTCCGGGTCGAGCAGCAGATCCAGCGCGATCCTCTGCTCGGCGCTGCGGCCCCGGAGCCCGAAGGCCTCCCGGTCGCCGCGGACCAGCCGGACGTTCCCCTCGGGGGTGACCCGTCCCAGCGCCTTGCCGCGCTCGGACTGGAGCACCAAGCCGGTGTGGACCGGAAGCCCGGCGGCCTCCGGCACGTACAGCGATTCCTGGCCGTAGAGCAGGTCGATCTGGTCCGCGGAGAGGGCCAATTCGGACATGCCGGTCCAGCCGTTGGCGTCCGTGATGGCCAACTCGGCCCGGTACTCCTCCGCGAGGAGGCCGACCGAAGAGGCCTTGATGCGCAGCGGCAGGTCCTTGGAGACGACCGTGACGTCGTACCCCTCCGCCTGGAGGTTGCGCGCGACCGCGAGGATCCGTGAGTCGTTGTCCCCCAACCGGTAGCCGGCGGGCAGGACGCCGGGGTCGGAATGGTTGAGCTCGACACGCAGGGTGCCGCCCAGGTCCCCGATGGGGAGCGGGGCGTCCAGGCGCCCGTACCGGACCCGGAAGTCGTCGAGCAGGCGCAGCGCCTGCCGGGCGAAGTAGCCGAGCTCGGGGTGGTGCCTTTTGGCCTCGAGCTCCGTCACCACGACGATCGGGAGCACCACCTCGTGCTCCTCGAAGCGCGAGACGGCATTGGGGTCGGCCAGCAGGACGCTGGTGTCGAGAACATAGGTGCGCCGGTCGGAAAGGCGGCGCTTCGTGCTGGTCACCACGGAAGGACAGACCCCCTCTGAAGACCCCTGTGAGGTCGGGGTGCGACGGAACCGGTGTCGCTGCGGAATGGGACCGGGTTCAGGCCGCGCTGCGCGGGCCGAACCTCGGCCCTCCGCTTCTTCCGTACGTGTCCCGCACGGTCGTCCTGGTGCAAGGGGCCTCCCGGGTGGCGGTCTCCGTGCCGCTCACTTCACCAGGGATATGCCCTCGAACACCCGCTGCCATGCCATGGCATATGACGACGTGTTCATGAACACGAGGTGATCGGTTGTGACCGGAAACTTCCGGCCGGAGGTCGGGGCGTCCGGAGGGCTCAGGTTCCGTAGCGCCGGTGCCGGGCCGCGTAGTCCCGCAGCGCCCGCAGGAAGTCGACCTTGCGGAAGGCCGGCCAGTGCACCTCACAGAAGTAGTACTCGGAATGGGCGCTCTGCCACAGCATGAATCCGGACAGGCGCTGCTCACCGCTGGTGCGGATCACCAGGTCGGGATCGGGCTGGCCGCGGGTGTACAGGTGCTCCGAGATGTGCTCGACGTCGACGGTCTCGGCGAGCTCCTCGACGCTCGTTCCCCGCTCCGCGTGCTCCAGGAGCAGGGAGCGGACCGCGTCCGCGATCTCCTGCCGGCCGCCGTAGCCCACGGCGACGTTGACCAGTATCCCGGTGTTGGTCCGGGTGGCCTCCTCGGCCTCCTTCAGCACCGACTGCGTGCGGGCGGGCAGCAGGTCGAGCGTGCCGACGTGGTGGACCCGCCACCTGCCGTCGGCGGCCAGCGCGCGCACCGCGTTCTCGATGATGCCGAGCAGCGGGACGAGCTGCTCCTCGGGGCGGTTCAGGTTGTCCGTGGAGAGCATCCAGAGCGTGACGACCTCGACGTCCGTCTCGGCGCACCAGCCGAGCAGCTCCTGGATCTTGTCCGCGCCGGCCTTGTGTCCCTGCTCGGGCGTTCCACCGGAGGCCTTCGCCCAGCGACGGTTCCCGTCGAGGATCACCCCGATGTGCTTGGGCACCTGGGCATGATCGAGGCGGCCTTCCACCCGGCGCGCGTAGAGCCCGTACACCAGGTCTCGCAGGTTCACTGTTCTTTACCCCTCCATGCAGTGTCGGCCCCCGAGGGCGCCAGACTACTGCGCACGGGCGACGGGCTCCCAGCCCGGGACTGTCACAAGTCCGTGATAAGCAGAGATACGTGACTGATTCCCCCCTGTACCGCGCCGCCCCGGACCGCTATGACGCCATGGAGTACCGCCGCACCGGCCGCAGCGGCCTCAAGCTGCCGGCCGTCTCCCTCGGGCTCTGGCACAACTTCGGCGACGACCGCGCGCTCGAATCCCAGCGCGCGATCCTGCGCCGCGCCTTCGACCTCGGCGTCACCCACTTCGACCTGGCGAACAACTACGGACCGCCGCCCGGCTCCGCCGAGCTGAACTTCGGCAAGCTCTTCGCCCAGGACTTCGCGCCCTACCGGGACGAGCTGGTCGTCTCCACGAAGGCCGGCTACCTGATGCACCCCGGGCCGTACGGCGAGTGGGGCTCCCGCAAGTACCTGATGTCCTCGCTCGACGCCTCGCTCAAGCGCATGGGCCTCGACTACGTCGACATCTTCTACTCGCACCGCTTCGACCCGCACACGCCGCTCGAAGAGACCATGGGAGCGCTGGCCTCCGCGGTGCAGCAGGGCAAGGCGCTGTACGTCGGCGTCTCCTCGTACAACAGCGAGCAGACCGCCGAGGCCGCACAGCTCCTCAAGGAGATGGGCGTCCCGGCGCTCATCCACCAGCCCTCGTACTCGATGATCAACCGCTGGACCGAGGAGGACGGCCTCCTCGACACCCTGGAGGCGGCCGGCATGGGCTGCATCTCCTTCGTGCCGCTCGCCCAGGGGCTGCTCACCAACAAGTACCTGAAGGGCATCCCGGAGGGTTCGCGGGCCACCCAGGGCAAGTCCCTCGACCCGAACCTGCTCTCCGACGAGGTGCTGCGGCGCCTGCGCGGCCTCGCCGACATCGCCGAGCGGCGCGGGCAGTCCCTCGCCCAGCTGGCGCTGGCGTGGGTGCTGCGGGACGAGCGGATGACCTCGGCCCTGATCGGCGCGTCCAGCGTCGCCCAACTGGAGGAGAACGTGGCCGCGCTCGCCGGCCCGCCGCTGACGGACGAGGAGCTCAAGGAGATCGACTCGTTCGCCGTCGACACCGCCGGCACGAACATCTGGGCCGGCCGGGGCTGACGCCGCCGGAGGCACCGGGCGGGGAAAAGAAAACGGGCCGGTCCGTGGGGGGGATACGGACCGGCCCGAGGGGGGGTTTCCACCATAACCCTTCATTAGTCGTGCTGCGTGCCACGCGCGCCGAACGAAGTACCTCGAATTCCTGGAATCCCAGGCGTCACAAGGGTTCTGGGGCCGTGTGGCGGGTTTGCGCCCCGGCGTGGCGGCGGAGTTCCGTCCCCCCGAAGAGGGACCTGCCCGGAGGGGCGCGCCGTTGACGCGGGAGAAGCTCCGAGGGGCCTTTGGGCAGGTCGGGGGCCGAAAAGACCCGTCCGGAGCATCAGGGAACGGCGGTGAACGCGCCCAGCGCGAGGCCCAACAGGCCGCCGGTGAGCATGAAGGGGCCGAAGGGGATCGCCGAGGAGCGGTCGGCCCGCCGCAGCAGGACGAGACCGAGGCCGTACACCGCGCCGAGCAGGAAACCCGCGAACGCCCCCAGGAAGAGCACCCCCCAGCCGTACCAGCCGAGGGCGGCGCCCAGCGGAAGCGCCAGCTTCACATCACCGAGGCCGAGGCCGCCCGGATTGATCAGGGCCAGCACCCCATAGGCCCCGCCGAGGACGAGACCGCCGAGCAGCGCGTGGGTCCAGGAGCCGGCGCCGTACGGGAGGAGCGCGGCACCGCCGAGGAGCAGCGGAACGGCCGCGGCGAGCGGCAGCGTCACCCCGTCTGGCAAGCGGTGGACCCGGACGTCCACGCAGGCGAGAAGGACCGCGAAGGGTGCGCAGAGCCACCAGACCACCAGCTCGGGCCGGGGGCCGCCGGTGGCGGCGGCGAGCACGGCGCAGGCAGCGGCGGTGAGCAGCGGCGCGAGCAACGGGCTCGCGGTGGTGGCGCAGGCCCGCCGTCCGGGAACGCCGAGCCAGCCCCGGCCCGGCCCGGCGAGCAGATGCCCGTCCGGACAGCGGTCCCGCCACGGCTCCTCCGACCCCACGGAGAGCCGGTACGCGGCCCGGGGTACGAACAGCCCGGCGGCGGCCCCCCACAGGGCGGCGGCAACGATCAGCGTGGCGTACACGGGGCAGACCCTAGTGGTGCGCCCTCCCCGGTGAGCCGCTCCGCGTCGAAGACGGCCGAGGGCGACCGCACCCCGGTCGACGACGGGGTGCCCGCCCCGGGGCCCTGCCAGTACGGTCGGGCGCATGGGGAAATGGGTGGACGGAACGGGGACCTTGACCGTGCCCGACGGTGCGGACGTCGAGTTGGAGGTGGCGGCCTCGTACCGGGCACGCCGGCGGGGGCTGCTGGGGCGGACCGGGATCACCGGGGCCCTGCTCATCGTGCGGACGAACAGCGTGCACACCTTCGGCATGCGGTTCCCGATCGACGTGGCCCACCTGGACGGCTCGTTCACGGTCCGGTCCGTGGTCACCATGCGGCCGGGACGGCTCGGCATGCTCCGCCCGCTCGGTCGGCACGTCCTGGAGGCGGAGGCCGGCGCCATGGCCGGCTGGGGACTGCGTCCGGGGGTGCGGGTGCGCGTGGACGTCGGATAGGGCGCCGCTCGCAGAGGCGCCGCTCGTCACGGAGGGCCCGGACCGAGCAGGGTGAGGGCCCCGTACCCGGCGGAGGCGAGCGCGAGCCCCGCGAGGACGGGCACGGCGGTGCGGGTCCGCACCCGGGCGAGGGCCGCGGCCGGCGGGAGCAGCAGTCCGAACGCCGGCATCATCAGGCGCGGTCGGGAACCGAAGTAGGCGGCCCCGACGAGGGAGACCAGGACGACGCCGACCGTGTAGACGAGCAGGGGCAACGGCTGCCGCTGTCGTACGCACAGCACGACGAGCCAGCCGAGCAGGGCGAGCGCCGCCCCCAGGCCGAGGGCGGCCGGCCACGGCAGGCGCACGATGAAGAGGGCCAGGGCGACCCCGCCGTCGATGGAGTTGCCCCAGGCCGCCTGCACGTCGAAGTAGCCGGTCGGGGTACCCTCCCGCACCCCGACGTAGGCGACGTGGCCGAGCCAGCCCAGTGGGGCGACGAGCACTCCGGCCACCGTCCGCGGGGGCAACCGCCGCTCGCCCACGAAGGCGACGAGGGCCGTGATGCCGAGGGCGGCGATCAGCGCGACGGCGGTCGGACGGGTGAGTCCGGCCGCCGCGCAGAGCGCTCCGGCGAGGATCCAGCGCCCGCGCAGCACCGCGTACAAGGACCAGGCGGCGAAGGCCGTGAACAGCGTCTCGGTGTACGCCATCGACTGCACGAAGGCGGTCGGGTACACCCCCCAGAACACCGCGAGCAGCACGCCCGCGCGGGGACCGGCGACCCGTGCGCCACAGCGGTGGATGCCCCAGGCGGCGGCGAGCCCCGCGGTCCAGGAGACCAGCAGCCCGGCGGTGGCCGCATCGACGGGGAGCACGGCGGACAGGCCGCGCTCCAGCAGCGGGAGGAGCGGGAAGAAGGCGAGGTCGGAATGGACGTCGCCGTTCGGCAGGATCGCCTCGTACCCGTAGCCGTGCTCGGCGATCCGCACGTACCAGACGGAGTCCCAGCGCCCGTTGAGCCGGTGCAGCCCGTCCTCACCGGTCGCACCGGCGGCGACCGCGAGGACCAGGAGGCCGACGAGCCGGGTGAGGGCATAACCGCCGAGGGCGACGAGGGTGGGCCGATCGGGTCTGGTCAGGGGCATGCGCCTGATTATCCCGAGCGGCGTCAGCCGTCAGCCGAGGGGTCTTATCCGGACGAACTTCGCCGCCATGACGGGGCCGAGCTGATGGATGATCGCGTGCCCGGGCTCGTGCGGCGAGGGCAGGTCGCCGAGGAAGGACGTCACGATCACCTCGTCGATGTCGAAGACACCGCGCGCGCTCTGCTCCTCCAGGAACGCCAGCGTGCGGCGCCAGTCGGCCGCACCCGGAGCCTCTCCGAGGAAGGAGCGGACGGTGTCCTGGACGACGTCCCAGAAGAACACGTGCGGCAGGACGTCGCCCTGACGGAAGACATGGGTCTCGTACACGCCCCTGAACTCCGGGATGCGGGTGATGAGATCGCTGACCAGTTGGACGCTGGGGGTCGTGTTCGGAATCGCCGCCATCTCTCCAGAATGCTCCTGTCCGACACCTACGTCCCGCCGGATTTGCATTTTCCTGGCGCCGTCTTTCGCCGTGTTTTCCCCAAGGGGCGCCAAGTGTCCCTCTTCCGTGGCCCCTTGGGCGTATGTACGAATGCACGGCCGGCGCCGGGAGCGGGAGCCCCGCCTACCGGGGCAGTACGACCCAGGACTTCGTCCCCCGGTGCGGCGGCCGGGCCTCGACGGTGCCCCACTCCCCGCCCCAGTCGTCGACGACGGCCGCCAGCAACCACAGCGACCGGCGGCGGCGTTCGGCACAGCGCCCCTCGTCCTCGGGGTCCCGGTGGCGGGGGTGCTGGTCCCAGAGGAGCAACCGCAGGGCGTCCTCGCGATGACGGAGGAACAGGTGCACGTCCTCGCCGGGACCGAGCCGGGCGGTCGTCGCGATCAGTTCGGTGACCGCGAGTTGGGCGGGCAGCGCATGGCGGTCGAGCCCATGGGCACGGAGCACGGACCGCACGACGGCACGCGCGACGCCCGCACTGCTGGGGACACCGGGAAGCGTGAGCCCGTACGCGAACCCGGGTGGGGCAGCGGACGGGGACGCACTCCCGGGGGAAGTCGCGGTCACGGGACAGAGGGTGGTGCGGAAGGACGGCGACACGGCGGACTCCCTGAGGGGTGAGGAGTGGACCTCGCTGGATTCGTTCAGCACGTGGATCTCGCTTCTCGCGCACAAGTGGCCCACGGGGTCGCGGAGTCGAGTGGTGGCATGTCTCCCTGACGCGGGACCGCCCCTCCCAGGGGAGGAGTTGCGGGCAGGACCGCGCGATGCACTTCCACTCGATGCTTTGCGTGAGCGGTGCGCTACCCAATGTAAGGCATTCTGGAGTACACGTACTACGGTTTGCCGGATCGGCCCCACCTCGACCGGAGCACGCACCCCGTGCAGACTGGGCACACCACAGCCGGAGGGGAGAACGGATGCCGCCGAGGAGCACACCTACCGCGCGTCAGAGGCGCGTCGGTGCGGAGCTGCGCAAGATGCGCATCACGGCCGGCATGAGCACCGAGCACGTGGCCGGACTCCTCGGCGTTCCCCGGACGAACATTCCCAACATGGAGTCCGGGAGATCCGGCATCAGTGCCGCTCGCGTGCGTGCCCTCGCCGACCAGTACGGATGCGTCGACGAGCAGTTCGTCGACGCCTTGGCAAGCATGGCCGGTGACCGCACGAAAGGCTGGTGGGAGCGATACCGCGACCTGCTGCCCGCGGCGCTCCTGGACATCGCCGAGATGGAGTGGCACGCGACGCACCTGCGCATCGCGGTCCCCATTCACCTGCCCGGCCTGTTCCAGACGGAGGACCATGCGCGGGCCGTCTTCGCCCAAGTCGTACCACGCCTCTCCAGGACCGACCTCGACGCGCGGCTCGCGCTCCGCATCGATCGGCAGCGAGTCCTGGACAAACCGGATCCACCCAGGGTGCAGGCGATCATCCACGAGGCAGCCCTACGCATCGAGTTCGGCGGCACCGCCACGACGATCGCCCAGCTGGGCCACGTCCTCAAACTCGCCGAGCGCGCACACCTGACCGTACGGGTGATCCCGTTCAAAGCCGGCGGATTCCCCGGCGCGGGCCAGTCGGTCATCTATGCCGGCGGCCCGGTCCCCCGACTCGACGCGGTGGAACTCGACGCCACCCACGGACCGGAGTTCCTGGATTCGGAAGCTCAACTCGCCAAGTACCGGGCACAGCTGGACGAGTGGGAGGCCCGGGCGCTCTCCTCCGAGGACTCGCTCCGGTTCATCCGCGATCTCATCGACCGGCTTTAGGAGCCTGAACATGCCGAAGGACATTCACTGGGAAGCCCCCGCCTGCGGCGAGGGAGCAAACTGCTACCGCCTCGGCAGCGACGGGGACGGCAACAGCTACATCGCCGTCCTCGGTCAGGAGGATCGTTACCTCACCGACAGCCGTGAAGCCCTCCGCAACCTCATCCTCGACATCAAGGCGGGCAAGGCGGACCACTTGCTCTAGGACAGGGCGGAGTTCGAGGGCGGGAAGGAGTGCCGAGGGCCGGCGCCCGAGCCGATTCCCGCCGTGACATCGTGCGGCCGGCGAAACGCCGACCGCTCAGCCCGGCTTCGACCGGAAGCGCCTGCCGCCCGTCGGCGGCCATCGACTGCTACCGGCGGCGGAGGCGGTCGAGGCCGTAGCCGAGCGCGCAGCCGACGAGGAGGTCGACCAGCTCGATCAGCACTCCGATGAGGCTCGGGCCGGGGAGTGCCGACAGGAAGGCGAAGAGCTGAACGGCCACGGCAGGAACCAACAGGGCGGCCAGGTGACGGCGTCCGTGGTCCTTCGACAGCGCCCGGTGCACCGCTCCGGCCACCCAGGTGCCGAGGGCGTAGGAGAGAACGGTGGGAAGGTGGACGAGGAGGATGACGCCGCCGAGCGTCTGGCGGAGATCCGACTCACCGTCCTCCACCACCTCCCACGAGAAGGACGACGATCGTCAGGATCCCGAGCCCCCACGGCGCCAACAGCTGCGTGAAACGGGGCGAGGTGGGGTTGCGAAACTCGCTCTCGTAAGACATGAAACGTTTCTCCTAATCCAGTGCGTAAGCAGATGGTCCGGGCTCATGCAACGACCCGGGACGACTGTTTGCGCTGGACAGCGAATTCCTGGATCCCCCCTGGCTGTCAAGGCCTCCTCAAAGAGCGGCATCGCTGTCCGTTGCGGGGCCCGCGGTGATGACGCGGGCGCCGGGCTGATGCCTCCGTTTCTCCCGGCCCTTGAGGCCTCTGTCAAGAGCGGCGCAGCCCGGCGCCTTCGTGGTCACCGCGAAACTCGCGGGGGCTACTCGGACGTTGATCGTCACGGCGCGAGCCCGCTCCAGGGTCGACCTCTTGTTCATCCGCGAGCCCGCGAGCTCTGCAGAAAGATCGAGCCCCTGGAGTGCGCTGGTGTCGCGAACGGCTACTGAGATGGCGGACCGACGAGTCCTTGGATTAGGGCGCCGCGTGACCCGCATGTGCTCGTGACCTGCGTAAACGGACGGATCTGGGAGGATCGCTTGACTGTGTTCTGCGGCATCGACTGGGCGGAGCGCCACCACGACGTCGCCCTCGTTGACGAAGCCGGCACTTTGCTCGCCAAAGCCCGTATCACCGACGACGCGGCCGGTTATCACCAGCTCTTGGCGCTCCTGGCCGAGCACGGTGACAGCCCAGAGGATCCGATACCGGTGGCCATCGAGACCAGCCACGGCCTCCTGATCGCGAGCCTGCGCACGGGCAGTCGCCGGGTCTTCGCGATCAACCCGCTCGCCGCCGCTCGTTACCGCGACCGCCACGGCGTCAGCCGAAAGAAGTCCGACCCGGGCGACGCCCTGGTCCTGGCGAACATCCTGCGCACCGACATGCATGCCCACCGGCCTCTGCCGGCCGACTCCGAGCTCGCCCAGGCCATCACGGTCCTGGCCCGAGCCCAGCAGGACGCGGTCTGGACTCGGCAGCAGGTCGCCAACCAGGTGCGCTCGCTCCTGCGCGAGTACTACCCTGCTGCTCTGCTGGCTTTCCAGGGCAAGCAAGGGGGTCTGACCAGGGCTGACGCCCGTGTCATTCTCACTTTGGCCCCGACTCCGTCCAAGGCCGCGAAGCTCGCCCTCGCCCAGCTGCGGTCCGCTCTCAAACGCAGTGGCCGCCTCCGCGGCTGTGATGCGGAGGCCGAGCGGCTGCGGGCTGTCTTCCGTGCCGAGTACGCCCATCAGCTGCCCGGCGTTGAGGATGCCTTCGGCCACCAGCTCCTGGCCCTGCTCAAGCAACTGGACGCTGCCTGCCAGGCCGCAGACGATCTCGCGGAGGCGGCCACAGCCGCCTTTCACCAGCACGACGACAGCGAGATTCTGCTCAGCTTCCCAGGCCTGGGGCCCATACTCGGTGCCCGCGTGCTCGCCGAGCTGGGCGATGACCGGGCACGGTTCGCCGACGCCGGGCGCTGAAGTCGTACGCAGGATCCGCCCCCATCACCCGCGCCTCTGGCAAGAAGCGGTTCGTCGGCCGCCGGTTCGTCAAGAACAACCGCCTCATCAACGCCGGCTTCCTCTGGGCCTTCGCCTCCCTCACCGCCTCACCCGGAGCCAACGCGCACTACCGACGCCGACGCGACCACGGAGACTGGCATGCCGCCGCACAACGGCACCTGCTGAACCGCTTCCTCGGCCAGCTCCACCACTGCCTCAAGACCCGGCAGTTCTTCGACGAACAACACGCCTTCGCATCGCTCCGCCAGACGCCTGTCTGACTGTAGTCCGGGCCTCCCACATTGCCGGATTCCGGAAGGCAGCCGCTCCAGCCGTCTGCCGTGCCCTGCCGCTGAGGCGCCGGGCACGGACTGCCATGATGCTGACCAGGGGCGGCCTTGGCGTGGAAAGCCGTGTGACGTGAGAAGAGTGTGGCGCGAATGCTCGGGATCCAGACCGATGCGTTGGACACGGCTGGGGGAGTGTTCATGACGGTCGTGGCCCTGGGCTGCACATGGGTGGGCGGGCGGGCCGTACTCCGGCCGCACCGGCCGCCGCAGCCGATCGTGGGTCCCGTATGGGTGGCCCGTACCTGGGGTGTCGCCTATGTGCTGCTCGGCATCGGTATGGCTGGCAAGATGACGGCCATGCTGGCCGGCAAGGCGCCGGCCTGGCCGATGGCCGTGCTCTATTGGGCTGCTGGACCGCTCCTGATTCTCTCGGTGACCGCGGCAGGCGTGTCCCAGTGGCGAGCGCGCCGTCGGGCCGGTGGTGCCGTCAGCGGACGGCACGGACGGCACGGACGGCACAAGTGAAGCGGCCCGTGTCATGGAGCGAGGCGGCCCTCGTGAGCGCTGCCTGCTGGACGGTCAGCGGACTGGGATACGGAGTGCTCGCCGCCCTCGACGAGCCGCAGCTGTCGCCTGCACCCCTGATCGGCGTGGGCCTGGCCCAGTGGTTCTTTGCGTATCACCGCTGCTGGCGGGGCGCTGTCGCAGCATGCCTCGCGGGGTTTGTCGTGCTGTTCGGGCTCGTGGACATTCTGCGACCGGGCCTGGGCCGGTACGTGGCGGATGCCCTGGCCACTGGGGTCGCATCGACGTTCGCCCTGACCGTCTTCACCCTGGTTGATCGCGCAAGTAGACGCCGCCATGGCGCAGCAAGCCGACCCGGGTAACTCGGCTACGTCCACCAGCTTGACTTCTTAGCCCCCTGAGATGTCTTGCCCCCGCCACACACGGGGCTTCCCATCAGGACCGGGACGCACCGTAGCGGAACCGCGCCACGCGCCCCGGCCCGTCACCCACCGGAGGTGCGGGGGAAGGAGATCTCGACGCGCCGGTTCTTCTTCCGGCCCTCCTCGGTCCGGTTGTCGGCGATCGGATAGTCCTCGCTGTACCCCCGGATGTCGAAGGTGGTACCCGGATCAAGGGCCCTCGCGAGCACCTGCTGCACGGCGACGGCCCGCTCCTTCGAGAGCTTGAGCCCGTGCTCGTACGTACCGAGGTTGTCGGTGAAGCCGAAGACACGGACCCGCCCGGACCCCATCTTGTTGATCTCGGCGGCAATCGCACCGAGCCGGGAAGCGGCGGCGGACGAGAGCTTGGCGCTGTCCTTCGGGAACAGGACCTCGGCCTGGAGCGCGAACGTCACGTCCACATTGGTGTCCGCCCTGCGCTGCTGCCCACCCTCCTCTTCGACGATCTGCTTGATGTCGAGCACCTTGGCGGGCGCGAGCGTCGCCCCGTCGGGCAGCATCAATCCCGGCGCGTTGACGTCGATGACCGGCACGGGCGAGGCGCTACCGGCGGAACCGGGCGGATCCTCGGCATGAGCGGTGGGGACGGTGAGGGACCCCAGGGCCACGGAAGCGAGGGTGAGAGCGGCGAGGCGGCGATATGTCGTCGTCATGGCGTCGCCTCAGGAGAGCTTGAGCGTGGCGGGTTCGAAGGTGGGCAGCTGGAAGGAGACCTCGGTGGTGGAGGCGGGGGGTGCGGGGAATTGCATGAAGACGGCTATGGACTTACCTGCGGGCAGGATGTCGATACCCGTTGTCGTCAATGGACGGCCATCAGTGTCACGAAGTACGTAGTAGCGTTTCTTTTCAGCGGAATCAACCAGAGTGGCGCCACCCAGAGAATTCCCGTGCTCCATAACTTCGGTCTCATCACCTCGGATCTGACCAGGGAGCGCAAGAGGGCGCGAGGAAGTATTCTTCAACGCCCCTTTGAGAGTTAGAAAGCCACCCACATCTCGCTGGGCCGAGGTGATGGCCAGCTCCACTCCATCACTCCCCTTAACGGCCGCAAGTATCTCTACAGGATCTTCAGCTTCTTTCGAACCTCGACTTGCCGCCTCAGCCTTAGAGGGAGAATTAACAGTTGACGCACTTTTCCCCTCATTCCCACTTTCTACACTGCAGCCGGCCAAGGAAAAAGAAACCAAAACAATAGCACCGAGAACCACTACCTTAGAGTGCTTCGCTACACGCCACACACTCATACCTCAAACTCCCTTTACGCGTCACCGAAAGTCACCCAACCAAGCGAACCCTAAACAAATTGGCGGCACTCGGGAGCGTAGGCCTATCTACGTCGACCTCCCAAGGCTCCCCATCACACACAAGCCCTAGAATAGGATCACTTTGACCTTCTTCAGGCTCACCAGTTACTGACGGCTCGGGTGCAGGACTCGGTACAGAATCTTGCCTGTGAAACACACACCGTGGCTCGATCAAAACCTTCGCAGAGGCCACTGCCCGTTGTGGCTTTAGCGTGCTCACGGTCACTTCAAAACCTCGCCCCTCCCCAATAATCGGAACACAACCCTCACCGGAAAAAGTCGCCGAATTCTCGGCAGCAAACCTTGAAGCCCACTCACAAGCCGAAGAGTTAAAATAATTTTCCCCTTCAGGGAATCCATCCCACTTATCCGGCTCAAGAATCACATCAAGCCAGCCATCCCTCAGCTGCTCCCGGGCATCTTGGGCCGCCGCAAGGGCGGCCGCATCAGCTGCGGTCTGAGCGCCATTCCGCGCAAACGCAGCCTGACCTACCATAAAGTAGGCAAAAGCCAGAAACAAAAGACCCGCCACGGCGGCAATGTAAACAGGGAATGCCTGCCCAGAATCCCCTTGGAGTCGCTGCCCTACTTTGCTGTCAGGTCGGCGATCTTCTGAGTGATGGCATTCTTGATCGAGTTGCCAATGTCCGTCCCCGTGATCGCCACCACGATCGCCACCACGACCACGATGATCCCCAGGTACTCCACCGCCGTCTGGCCGCGGTCTCTCGTGTGTCGGTCCGTCCACGTGGACAGTTCGGTACGGGCCTTGGTCAGGGCCTTCAGCATCGCGTCGTTCATCGTGGTCCCCTCCGCGTTCGGACGCCTGCGTTCGGGCACCGTGGGCCGACGGGCGGGTCGGCTGGTGGGGCCCGTGGGGCCTGGTGTGCGCCCCGGTCTTCGGGTGGGCCTGATGGCGGCCCGACGTGACGGTCCGGTCTTCCATGCCCCACCCCCTCACACTCAGTCCGCACTCTGGCACATCGGGTTGCGTCAGCGAAGTCGTTTGCCGTGAATTTGTCAGCCTGGTCATTCGCCCGTCACCGAACCGAAGTCGGTTCCCGTGCCCAGGAAGAGGCCCGCACCCAGCAGGATCATGGTCGCCGGGACCATCAGCGTGGTGATCACCATCGTGGCCTTGGGCACCGCGCGGGCGGCCTTGCGGCGGGCGTTCTGCGCGTCGGTGCGGCGCATGTCGTTGGCGAGTTGGATGAGGGTGTCGACGATGGGTGCGCCCAGTTCCTCGCCCTGTTGGAGGGCGGTCACGAACTGGGCGACCTGCTCCGAGTCGTTGCGGCGGCGCAGTTCGTCGAAGGCCTGGCGGCGGCTGACGCCCATGTCCATCTGGCGCAGGGTGATGCGGAGTTCGTCGGACCAGGGTCCCGCGTACTTGTCCGCGACCCGTTCGAGGGCCTGTCGGAAACCGAGGCCGGCGCTGACCACGACGGCCAGGACGTCCAGGAAGTCCGGGAGGGTGCGTTCGATCTGGTCCTTGCGGATGCGGACGGCCGACCAGATGCCGACCTCCGTCCAGAAGGCGCCGAAGGCCAGGAGGAGCAGGGCGGTGAGATAGGAGCCCTTGCTCAGCATCAGCAGGGCGCCGAGGCCGCCGAGGAAGCCGTAGACGGCCCGTCGCGCCCCGTACCGGTCGATGGTGAGGCCGCCGGGGTTTCCGGCGAGGTCGATGCGGCGGCGGACGGCGTTGACCCGCTTGGGGCCCATGAGTCGGAGGACGGCCGGCGACCAGCGCATGCCGAGCCGGTCGACGGCGGAGTCGACGGCCCCGGTGCGGGTGGCGCCCACTTCCAGGGCGAGTTGGAGGTCGTCGGGGAGCTTGGCGTCGGCGCGGTAGAGGCGCAGGCCGTAGGCGATGCCGGCGACGGCGAGCCCGGCGAGGAGGGCGAGGAGGAGTTCCACGGCGGCGGTCCCTACACGTCGATCTTCGAGAAGCGGCGGATGGCGGCGAAGCCGACGGCGTACAGGGCGAACGCGGCGATGACGGCGAACTGGCCGATGGTCGAGCCGGTCATGCGGTCCAGGGCGCCGGGCTGCATGTTGTCGATGAGGAGGAGGGAGCCGATTCCGATGACGGGTACGGAGTAGGCGGTCATGCTCACCTGGGAGAGCTGGGTGCGGACCTCGCGCCGGGTCTCCTTGCGTTCTTCCAGCGTCTCGGTGAGGTTCCGCAGGGAGGAGACGACGGTGCCGCCGGCGCGGTTGGCGAGGACGAGGGTGGTGACGAGGACGACGAGCTCGCGGGAGGGGAGGCGTTCGGCGAGTTCTCCGAGGGCGTCGTCGAGGGAGGTGCCGACGGCCAGCTGTTGGGCGACCTTCTCCAGTTCGTCTCCCGCGGGGGCTTCCATCTCGTCGGCGGCGAGGCTGAGGGCCATCCGGAGGGCGAGTCCGGCCTGGGTGGCGTTGGCCAGGATGCGGGAGAGTTCGGGGAGTTGGTTGATGAACTTCTCGATGCGCTTCTGCCGCTGCCAGTTGAGGTAGCCGAGGGCGACCCATACGCCGAGGAGTCCGCAGATCGGGCCGAAGAACGGGGAGAGGGCGGCCTGTCCGATGACCCACAGGGCGATCACGGTCGCGGTCAGGGCGACCGTGAACTCGCCGGGTGTGACGTCGAGTCCGGTCGCCGCGATGCGCAGTTCCAGCTTGCGGCCGAGCGCGGTGCCGCGGATCCTCCGGTCAAGGCCGCGGAAGCGGCGCCGACGGCGTCCGGTGGCGTTCTCCGGGGCGCCGGTCTCGTCGAAGCGGGCGACGAGGGCGGCGTGGCGGCGGGCTCCGCTCGCGTACAGCTGGACGCCGATGACGCCCAGGACGCAGCCGAGCAGGGTGACGCCCGCGGTCAGCCAGAAGGGGTCGGTCATCACTCCGCCTCTCGGGTGGCCAGGTGGGCGTCGGTCGGGGCCACGCCGAAGGCCTGGGGGACGGGCTGGCCGGCGAGGTAGAGGCGTTCGGCGACGCGGCGGGGCAGCGGGTGGTGCGCGAACTGTCCGTACACCCGTCCGTCAGCGGCGACCGGTTGGGCGTGGAAGCGGCAGACCGTGGCGAGCAGGAAGCGTTCGCGGCCGTGGGAGGCGAGGATGGAGATCTCGGTGATCCGGCGGGTGCCGTCCGGGTGCCGGGTGAGCTGGACGAGGACGTCCACCGCGCTGTTGATCTGGTCGCGGAGCGCCTCGAAGGGCACCTTGACCTCGGACATCGAGGCGAGGGTCTGGAGCCGCATCAGGGCGTCCTCGGCCGAGTTGGCGTGGACGGTGGCGAGGGAGCCGTCGTGGCCGGTCGACATGGCCTGGAGCATGTCGAGGGTCTCTCCGCCGCGGACCTCTCCGACGATGATGCGGTCGGGGCGCATGCGCAGGGAGTTGCGCACGAGGTCGCGGATGGAGACGGCGCCGCGGCCCTCGATGTTCGGCGGGCGGGCCTCCAGGCGGATGACGTGGGACTGCTGGAGTTGGAGTTCGGCGGAGTCCTCGATGGTGATGATCCGCTCGCCGTCCGGGACGAGTCCGGAGAGCGCGTTGAGGAGGGTGGTCTTTCCGGTGCCGGTGGCTCCGGAGACGATCAGGTTGAACTTGGCCTGGACGAGGCCCGACAGCAGGAGCAGCATCTGCTCGTCGAGGGAGCCGAGGCCGATCATCTCGTGGAGCGTGTAGGCCCGGGGGAAGCGGCGGATGGTGAGGGTCGCTCCGGTGAGCGAGAGCGGCGGGATGATCACGTTGACGCGTTCGCCGGAGGGGAGCCGGGCGTCGACCATCGGGTTGGATTCGTCGACCCTCCGGTTGACGGTGGAGACGATCCGCTCGATGGTCTGCATCAGTTGTTCGTGGGAGGCGAAGCGGAGCGGGAGGAGTTCGACGCGCCCGCCGCGCTCGATGAAGATCTGGTCGGGCCCGTTGACCATGATCTCGGTGATGGAGGCGTCTTCGAGGAGCGGTTCGAGGACGCCGAGTCCGAGTGCTTCGTCGACGACGCGGCGGATCAGCTGGGCGCGTTCGGCGGTGGAGAGCACCGGGCCCTCGCGGCTGATGATGTGGCCGAGGACGCGCTCCAGGCGGGCCCGTCGCTCGGCGGCGGCGAGCGCGGACATCTCGGTGAGGTCGATCTCCTCCAGGAGCTTGGCGCGGAAGGCGGCGACGAGGTGGCCGTCCTCCCGGGCGGTCGTGCCGCCCGCGGTGTCCTCGGGGGCGTTGATGCGGGCGCGCAGGCTCACGGCTGGTCCTCCTCGTCGGGCGTCGGCATGACGGCGGTCTTCTGGACGGGGTCGAGGTTCACGAAGGGCAGGACCCGTGGGATGTCGACCTCGACGACGGCGGTTCCGCCGTTGACGCTGATGGTGGCGCGGGAGGCGATCCAGCTGCTCACGGAGGCGTATCCGGCGGCTTCGGGGTCGGGGGCGTTCTCGTCGTCGGTGGTG
The DNA here is from genome assembly GCF_042742855.1 of Streptomyces sp. NPDC058877. NCBI lineage: Bacteria > Bacillati > Actinomycetota > Actinomycetes > Kitasatosporales > Streptomycetaceae > Streptomyces > Streptomyces sp. NPDC058877. The sequence continues at coordinate 29,385 of NZ_JBHYMF010000019.1, forward strand.
GCCGCGGCGCGGGCGGCGGCGCGGGCCGCGGTGCCGGCTTGTTGGGCGGCGTAGGCGGCGAGGCCGAGTTGGAGGCCGGCCAGGCCGACGATGAGCAGGACGGGGAGGAAGCCGAGGTACTCGATGGCGGCCTGGCCCCGGTCGCGGCTCCGCCGGTGCGGGTGGCGGCTCATGGCGTGAGGTTCCTCTCGTCGATGGCGCCCGCCCTGCCGACCACCGGGAAGAGGCCGCCGAAGCCCGGGACGAGGACGGGGACTTCGACCCTCACCACCGCGGTCACCATGCCGGCACCGTCCGCTCCGCACGTCGGGGTGGCCTTCCAGGCTCCGTCGAAGTGCCGCAGGGCGGCCTCGTGCCAGTCGTCGCCGACCGCGCAGGCCCGGGCCGCCTCGTCGGCCGCGTTCCCCGCGAGGGTGTACGTGTACCCGACCAGGACGACCTGCCAGAGCAGGGCGAGGGTGAGCAGGATGAGCGGGACCATGCCGAGGAACTCCACGGCCACCTGTCCGCTGTCGCCGTCCCGGTGGGTACGCATCGGTCAGCGTCCTCCGGTGCGGCGGCGCAGTCCGAGGGAGCCGCGGTCGCCGGCGCGGGCGAGCTGCTTCCCGGATGCTTCGGCCGCCGGGGCGCCGACCAGGCCGAGTTCGCCGGCGAGCGTCCACAGGGCTTGTTTGACGGTCGACTTGGCGTCGAGTTCGTGGATCCGGCCGGCGTCGACGACGGCCTGGAGCTCCTTGAAGTGGTCGGGCACGGCGACGGGCGCCATCCGGGTGCCGGTGATCTTCTGGACCAGGGGCGGCTGGATCTCGGTGGCGCGGTGGTGGCGGTTGACCAGGGTGGTGCTCTCCTCGGCCTTGCGGACCTGGAGGCGTTCCCACATGCGGACGGTCCGTTTGGCGGCTCGTACCGCGACCACGTCCGGGGTGGTGACGAGGAGGGCGGTGTCGGCCATTTCGATGGCGGCGGCGTTGGCGCTGTCGAGTCGGGAGCCGCAGTCGAGGACGACGACCTCGTGCCGGCCGCGCAGGGCGCTGACGATCTGGCGGGCGGCCCGGTCGGTGACCTCTTCGCCGCGTTCTCCTTCGGCCGGGGCGAGGAGCAGTGAGAGGCCGGTCTCGTGGACGTAGAGGGCGTCCTGGAGGACGCGGGGCGAGATGTCGGTGATGGTGGCGAGGTCGGCGACGGAGCGGCGGAACTGGACGTCGAGGTAGGAGGCGACGTCGCCGCTCTGGAGGTCCATGTCGACGAGGGCGACGCTCCGTCCGGAGGCGCGGGCGGCGAGGGCGAGGTGGACGGCGGTGACGGTGGTGCCGACGCCGCCCTTGGCACCGCTGACGGTGACGACGGTGCCGCCGGGGCCGGTGACGGGGTCGGCGGCGGCGCCGAGGTGGCGGCGGACGCCGAGGGACCACTGGGCGGCGGCCTGGACGCGGCTGGCGAGTTCCTCGTAGCCGAGGGGCAGGGTGACAAGGCCCCGGGCTCCGGAGTCCATGGCGGCGGAGAAGAGGACGGGGCTGGCGTCGGCGGTGATGAGGACGACGCCGACGGCGGGGAAGCGGAGGGCGACCTCGCGGACGAGGTCGAGTGCGGGGACGGGCCCGATCCGCTCGTGGACGAGGACGACCTCGGGGAGTTCGTCGAGGGAGACTGCGGCGAGGCGGGCGAGGGCGTCGACGAGCTGGGTGGAGTCGGTGACCGGCGGGGCGGGTTCGGCGTCGGGGAGCTGGCTGAGCAGCGTGGTGACGGACCGGGCCGCGTCGGGGTCGCCGACGGCGGGGAGGATCCTGGTGGTCATGCCGGCCTCACTTGTCCTTTTCGAGCGTGTAGGTGCGGTCGCTGCCGGGGTCGGCGGGGGAGCCGGCCGCGGACGGGGCGACGAGGGCGAGGCGCACGTGCTCGGCGAAGGACTCGGCGTACGCGACGCGCTGGGTGTCGAGGGTGGACAGGGCGAAGGTGATGGGGACGGTGGAGGTGGCCCGGTCGTTGCGGTCGTTGCGGTCCCGTACGGGGGTGAGCTGGCCGACGTCGAGGACGCGGGCGCCGGCGACAATCATCCGGGACTGGTCGGGGTCGCCCTTCTGCTCGCCGGCGAAGGTCGCGTAGATGTTGACGGTGGCGCCCGCGGTGATCTTGCCGGCGACTCCGGTGGCGGCATCGACCATGATGGCGATCTCCTGCTGGCCCGGCTGCAGTTGGGGGCGTTCGACGATCATGTCGCGCTGGAGGAGGGAGCCGGTCTTGAGCCGGGTGACGGCGATCTTGCCCTCGATCTGGCGGAGGTCGGTGACGGCGGTCGGGGAGAGCCAGCGCTCGGGCAGCGAGATCTTCTCGAACTGGTCCGCCCGCAGGGGTCGGTAGGGCTCCACGTCCTTGCGGATTCGGTACGCCGTGGTCTCGGGGCCGACCTTGGAGTTCACGTCGCTGATGACGGCGAGGACGCCGGCGAAGGCGCCGAGGGCGCACAGGACGGAGAGCAGCAGGAGGATCACGCCGCGGCGCTGGCGGGAGTTCATGGCCGTACTTCCTCGGTCGGGGACGTGGGTCGGGGTGGTGCCGGGCGGCCGGGGGCGGAGGGACGGGGTCCGCAGCCGGGTTCGGAGGGTCGGGGTCCGCGGCCGGGGTCGGGGGGTCGCGGTCGGTGTGCGGCGGTCGGCGGGGAGGTCCGCGGCCCGGCGGTGGTCGACCGGAGCCGGTGGGCGGGGCCGCTCGCGGCGGGCCTCCTCCCGGCCCCGCGCACGAACCCGTGCACGGCCCCGCTCAGCGCCCCACTCAGCGCCCCGCTCAGCGCCCCGTTCACGGCAGCGCGGCGCGGGCCGCGGGTCCGCCGGGGGCGGGGTGGGGCGCGCCGGGCCCCAGGGCGTGGGCCCCGGCCCGTGGGCCCGGCCGGAGGGCGTACGAGCCGGGGTCGGGCAGTGGGGCGGCCGGGGGCAGCGGGGCGGCGCAGAAGCCGCAGCGGTCGCCGATGAGCTCCATCCCGCACCAGTGGCAGGTCTCGCGCCGCACGGAGGAGACGAGCTGGTAGAGGACGGGCAGGTCGGGCAGGTACGCGGCGAACTCGACGAGCTTTCCGGTGCCCCACCAGCCGGGTGAGGACGCGGGCAGCGGGGCCTCGTGCACGGGGCCGGGAATGCGCCAGTGGGGGGCGAGGGTGGTGGTGGGCCAGTCGGTCTGGAGCTGGCCGCGGGCGAGGAGGAGTTCGGTGCCGAACTCGGGTCCGGCGAGGGATTCGCCGGCGGATGCGGCGTTCTTGCCGGAGCCGAGGCGCACCATCTGCGGGGTGGGGCCGGCGAGGACGGCGAAGTGGGCGCCGGGGAGCCAGCCCTTGAGGTGGGAGCCGAGGCTGACGGGCACCCGGTCGAGCCGGGACACGGAGCCGAGGACGGCGCCGGCGTAGATGTAGTGGGCGAGCAGTCGGGCGGCGGAGGCGAGGACGCCGGGGCTGAAGTCACAGCCGGCGAGCTGGCGCAGCTGGCGGACGAGGACGGCTGCGCCGAGTGGGGGCAGGTCCGTTCTGACCAGGGCGATCCGGTCGCTCTCCAGGAGGGCGCGGACGGTGTGCAGCCGGTGCTCGACGGCGGTCGGGGCGGCGGCGGGGCAGACGACGACCACGTGTCCGTACCGGGCGAGCAGCTGTTGCATGTCGGCGAGGGAGGCGTCGAGCGGCCGGGTGTCGGGGGGCGGGAGGACGACCGCCTGCGGGGTCCCGGGGTCGGTCGGCGGCAGCACCAGGTCGGCGCTGGTGACCGCGATCGCTGCCGGCATGTCGGACCCCCCGTCCCCTCCGGTCGCCGGTGTTCCGGGGACCGCGGATCACTTACCGCGTTCGCGGCGTCACCGCAGGGTGCCGCCGTCTCTGCACCTTATCCACGTCCCCCGGGGTGGTGAACACACAATCCGCCAAGCCGTCCCCCCGACTCCGGGTCGAAGTCGCCCGATCGGGCCCTCCGGGCCCGAACGCCCTTCGTCGTCAGAGGTATTGACAATGCGATTGGTCTGGACCAACTTGTTGCGAGAGCAGTGGCCGCCGCCGGTACCCCGCACCTCCCCTTCCGTACGACGACGTACGGCACCTCCACATCCCCAACTCCCCCACCGGAGGATGCTCGTGGACCGCACCACCATCCGTCCGCACGGACGCCGCTGGCTCGGCGGAGCCCTCGCGCTCGCCGTCGGCGCCGGCCTCGCCCTCGTCGGCGGAGCCGGCACCGCACAGGCCGCCGACGTCAACGTCGCCAAGAACGCCGGCTTCGAGAACGGCCTCGCCAACTGGTCCTGCTCCGCGGGCAGCGGCGCCGTCGTCTCCTCGCCGGTCCGTTCCGGGGCGGGCGCGCTCAGGGCCACCCCAGCCGGCCTCGACAACGCCAAGTGCGTGCAGACCGTCGCCGTCAAGCCGAACTCGACCTACACGCTGAGCGCCTGGGTCCAGGGCGGCTACGCCTACCTCGGCGCGAACAACACCGGGACCGGCAGCGGCTCCGTCTCCACCTGGACGCCCGACAGCCCCTCCTGGAAGCAGCTCACCACCAGCTTCACCACCGGGGCGAGCACCACCTCGGTCGAGATCTACACCCACGGCTGGTACGGCACCTCCCCGTACTCGGTCGACGACGCGAGCGTCTTCGGGCCCGACGGGGGCGGCGGCCAGGACCCCGACCCGGTCGTCCCGGCCACCCCGGCCGGTCTCGCCGCCGGCACGGTCACCACCGGCTCCATCGCCCTGAGCTGGGGCGCGGTCTCCAACGCCACCGCCTACAAGGTGTACCGGGACGGCGCCGCCCCGCAGACGGTGACCGGCACCTCGACCACCGTCACCGGGCTCACCGCCGACACCGCGTACCAGTTCCAGGTCTCGGCGGCCAACTCCGCGGGCGAGTCCGCGAAGTCCGCCGCCGTCACGGCCCGCACCGCCAAGCCGACCGACCCGGGCCCCGGCCCGGCCGTGCCCAAGCACGCGGTCACCGGCTACTGGCAGAACTTCGACAACGGCGCGACGGTCCAGAAGCTCCGTGACGTGCAGGCGCAGTACGACATCATCGCCGTCTCCTTCGCCGACTCGACCGCCACGCCCGGCCAGATCACCTTCAACCTCGACCCGGCCGTCGGCTACGCCTCGGTCGCCGACTTCAAAGCCGACGTCGCGACCAAGAAGGCGGCCGGCAAGTCCGTGATCCTCTCGGTGGGAGGCGAGAAGGGCAACGTCACCATCAACAGCGACGCCACCGCGACCGCCTTCGCCGACAGCGCGTACGCCCTGATGCAGGAGTACGGCTTCAACGGCGTCGACATCGACCTGGAGCACGGCGTCAACTCCACCTACCTCACCAAGGCGCTGCGCCAGCTCTCCGCCAAGGCGGGCTCCTCCCTGGTCCTCACGATGGCCCCGCAGACCATCGACATGCAGTCCACGGGCACGGAGTACTTCAAGACCGCGCTGGCCGTGAAGGACATCCTCACGGTCGTCAACACGCAGTACTACAACAGCGGCGCGATGCTCGGCTGCGACGGCAAGGTCTACAGCCAGGGCTCGGTGGACTTCCTCACCGCCCTCGCCTGCATCCAGCTCCAGGGCGGCCTGGACCCGTCCCAGGTCGGTCTGGGCGTCCCCGCCTCCACGCGCGGCGCGGGCAGCGGCTACGTCGACCCGCAGATCGTGAAGAACGCGCTCGACTGCCTGACCAAGGGCACCGGTTGCGGTTCCTTCAAGCCCGCACGGACCTGGCCGTCGCTGCGCGGCGCCATGACCTGGTCGACCAACTGGGACGCGACGGCCGGCAACGCCTGGTCGAACGCGGTGGGCCCGCACGTGCACGACCTGCCGTAGCGGACCCCGAAAGACGCAGCGCCGCCGCTCCCCCGGCGGCGCTGCGCCGTTCCCGCACCCCGGTTCCCCAGTCGGTCAGGTACCGCCGCAGCACCGCGTCGAGCTGCCGGACCCACTCGTCGACGACCTGCGCGGTGCGGAAGCCGCCGACCTGTCGGGCCGCGGCGACCTCGGCACGGAAGCGGGCGCGGAAGGAGGGGTCGGAGGCGAGTTCCGGCCGGGCCACCTTGACGGCGACGGCGCGCCCGCCGCGCGACCGGGCGAGATGGACGGTGCCCGTGCCGCCTTCGCCTAGCTTGTGCTCGATGACGTACTTACCGATCAGGGTCCCCACGCGGGACAGCATGGCCGAACCCCCCACCTTGACCGGTCCATGACATAGCTGGACCATGTGCCCGGACTGCTGCACGACGCACGGAAGATCCGCGCACACCCCGGTCGCACCCCCCACACTCCCTCAGGAGACAGCATGCGACGTCCCCTCCGCGGCAGAAGGTCCGCCGTCCTCGCGGCGCTCGTGGCGCTCGCCCTCGCGGCGCCGCTCTCCGCCCTCAGCACGCCCGCCGGGGCCGACCCGGCACCGCCCTCCGCACGCGCCGCCGCGGGCACCGAGGAGGTGATCCGGCAGTACGAGATCGCCGGCCCCTCCACCCCCGCCGCCCGGAGCGCGCTGACCGCCACCGGGGTGTCCGTCGACGAGGTCGACGCCCGCTCGGTCGTGGTCAGCGCCAACCCCGAACAACTCGCCCTCCTCAAGGCGCTCGGATACGAACCGACCGCCCTGCCCGGACCGCCGGACCGCACGGCCGGGGACGGCAAGACGGCGAAGCCGAGCGACTTTCCCCCCGCCGACGCCCGGTACCACACCTACGCGGAGATGACCGCGGAGATCGACCAGCGCGTCGCCGCGCACCCGTCGATCATGAGCAAGCAGGTCATCGGCAGGACGTACCAGGGCCGGGACGTCGTCGCCGTCAAGATCAGCGACAACGTGTCCGTGGACGAGGACGAACCCGAGGTCCTCTTCACCCACCACCAGCACGCCCGTGAACACCTCACCGTCGAGATGGCCCTCTACCTGCTGCGCGAACTCGGCGCCGGATACGGCACGGACCGCAGGATCACCGACGCCGTCGACAACCGCGAGATCTGGATCGTCCCCGACCTCAATCCGGACGGCGGCGAATACGACATCTCCCGTGGCTCGTACCGCAGTTGGCGCAAGAATCGGCAGCCCAATCCCGGCTCCTCCCACGTCGGCACGGACCTGAACCGGAACTGGGACTACAAGTGGGGCTGCTGCGGCGGCTCCTCCGGCTCGAAGAGCTCCGAGACCTACCGCGGAGCGGCCCCCGAATCCACCCCCGAGGTGAAGGTCGTCGCCGACTTCGTCCGCAGCCGGGTGGTCGGCGGCAAGCAACAGATCACGGCGGCCATCGACTTCCACACGTACAGCGAACTGGTCCTCTGGCCGTTCGGCTGGACCACGGCCGACACCACCACCGGCATGACCCGGGACGACCGCGACGCCTTCGCCGCCGTCGGCGGCAAGATGGCGGCGAGCAACGGCTACACGCCCGAACAGTCCAGCGACCTGTACGTCACGGACGGCTCGATCGACGACTACCTGTGGGGTGCGCAGCGGATCTTCGCGTACACCTTCGAGATGTACCCGACCTCCTCCTGGGCCGGCGGCTTCTACCCGCCCGACGAGGTCATCGAGCGCGAGACCAGCCGCAACCGCGATGCGGTGCTCCAGCTCCTGGAGAACGCGGACTGCATGTACCGCTCGATCGGCAAGCAGCAGCAGTACTGCACCGCCTGACGCCCCGTGGACGGCGGGACCGCGCCGACGGGGGGGGTCCCCGGGAGCACGGTCCCGCCGTCCGGTCTCAGTCCAGGACGGCGAGGGCGTCGATCTCGATGAGCAGACCGGGCGGAAGACCGACGTAGACGGTGGTGCGGGCGGCGGCGGGGGCCTTGAGGCCCTGCTCCGCGAAGTACTGGTCGTAGATCTCGTTCATCTCGGCGAAGTGGGCGACGTCGGTGAGGTAGACCCGCATCATCATCACGTCGTCCCAGCCCGCTCCCCCCTCCTCCAGCACCGCCTTGACGTTGGCGAAGGTCTGGAGGGTCTGCTCGCGCAGGGTCGGCCCCGCGACGGTCGGGGCCCGGCCCGCGACGGCGGGCAGGAAGCCGACCTGGCCGGCGACCTGGAGGATGTTGCCCTTCTTCACGCCGTGCGAGAAGGCGGCCGGCGGGGCGGTGTGGGTGGCGGGGGTGATCGCGGTCTTCTCGCTCATGCGGGGGCGTCCTCTGCTTCCTTCGTCGGGGGCTCGCCGGAGTACTCGCGGCTGATGTCGTCCGCGGTGCGGCGCACCTGCGGCAGGAGGGCGAGGAGTTCCTCGGCGGTGACGACCACGTTGGGCGCCGAGACCGACAGGGCGGCGACGACGCGGCCGTCGGCTCCGCGGACGGGGGCGCCCACGCAGTTGATGGACTCCTCGTGGCCACCGAGGTCGGTGGCCCAGCCCTGCTCGCGCACGATCGCCAGCTCCTTGAGGAAGGCGGCGGCGTTCGGGGTCGAGCGGGGCGTGTACGGGGGGTAGTCGAGCCGCGCGGCGACGGCGCGCCGCTCCGGCTCGGGCAGGTCGGCCAGGAGGAGTTTGGCGACGGCCGCGACGGTGATGGCGACGGGCTTGCCGATGCGGGAGTACATGCGGACCGGGTAGCGGCTCTCGACCTTGTCGATGTAGACGACCTCGCCCTCCTCGTAGACCGCGAGGTGGACCGTGTGCCCGGTCCGCTCGTTGAGGGCGAGCAGGTGGGGGTGGGCGATCTCGCGGACGTCGAGGTTCTCGACAGCCTCCTGGGCGAGGGCGAAGAGACGGGCGCCGAGTCGGTAGCGCTGGTCCTGCTGCCGGTGGACGAGCCCGTGCTCGTGGAGGGTCCTCAACAGGCGCAGGGCCGTGGACTTGTGGACCCCGAGCCGGTCGGCGACCTGTCCGAGGTCGGCGGGGCCCCGCGCCAACAGCGGCAGGATGCTGAGCGCCCGGTCGACGGTCTGGCTCATGGCGTGCGTACCTCCTGGTCGTCCCCCGTCCGGTCGGGGCCCTCCTGGTCGTCCCCCGTCCACCCGGGGCCGAGGTGCAGTGTGCCCCAGGCGGCTCCGTCGAGCGCGGCGAGGCGGTCGGCGCGGTCCCGGCGGGGCGGGGCGGCGAAGTCCCCGGGCACGGTGAGGGCGGCAGCGGCGGCGAGGTGTCCGTGGCGCAGGCGCGCGGTCGCGTCGAGCCCGCGGAGGGTGGCGGAGAGGAACCCGGCGGCGAAGGCGTCACCGGCACCGACGGGGGCGACCACCTCCACCCGGGGGGCGGGAACGGCGGTGACGGCGTCGGAGTCGGAGGGTCGGACGCCGGGGGCGGAAACGGGCGGGTCCGAGGGGGTGCGGGCGCCGGACGCGACGGGACGGACGTCGGGGCGGGGCTCCGGCGCCGGGAGGGGGTCACCCTGCCCCGGAGCCACCCGACCCGGAGCCACCCGACCCGGAGCCACCCGACCCAAGGCCACGCGGCGCCGGAACGCCACGGCTTCCGCCCCGCCCCGCTTCACCACCAGGACCTCCGGCTCGGCCAGCAGGGCCCGGACCGCTGCCGGGTCCCCCGTGCCCCACAGTCGTTCCGCCTCGTCCGCGCCGACGAACACGAGGTCGGCCCGGCGAGCGAGTTCGAGCAGCACGTCGGGGGCCCGCCCGCCGCGCCACAGGCTCGGCCGGTGGTTGACGTCGAAGGAGACGAGCGGCCGGCCGGGCCGCGGGGCGGTGAGTTCCCGCACCAGGGCGAGGCAGTCCGCGGACAGGGCGGCGGTGATGCCGGTGAGGTGGAGGATCCGGGCGCCGGCGACGACGTCGTACGGCACGGTCGCGGGTGACATGGCCGAGGCCGCTGAGCCGGCCCGGTAGTAGACGACCTCGTGGGCGTCGCCGGCCCGGTCCTCGTCCGTGCGGAAGTAGACGCCGGTCGGTCGGTGCGGGTCGCGGCCGACGGCGCTGACGTCGACCCCGTGCCCCGCGATGGCGTCGACGAGGTGGTCCCCGAAGCCGTCGCGGCCGACGCGGCCGACCCAGCGGACGCGGTGGCCGGCCGCGGCCAGGCCGCAGGCGACGTTGGACTCGGCGCCACCGATCGCGCGGGTGAAGGAGGGGACGTCGGCGAGGCGACCGGGCCGGGACGGCAGGAAGGTGACCATGGACTCACCGAGGCAGACGACGTCCGGGGCGGCGCCCACGGGCGCGGGTCCGCTCACTCTCGGCTCCCTGTGGCTCGTACGGGTCCATTGACCCGGCCTTGGCCCGGATGTTAGACAGCACCGAGCATCATGTGCAATTAGCGTTGCATTCTACGCAACGTCCGATGAGGAGGCCGCATGCCCGCCCCGGCGAACGAGACACCCGACCTGGCGAACGAGCGCGTCGACCACCGCTTCAAGGGACTGCCCCCGGACGCCGAGGGCCTCACCGTCGGCGCGCTCTCCGCACAGCGGCGCAACCTCTTCACCGGCGGCTACACGACCCCCGTCCTCGCGCTCTCCGCCGAGTCCGTCGAGCACAACCTCCGCCTGCTGGAGACGTACGCGGAGCGCCACGGCCTCGCCTTCGCCCCGCACGGCAAGACCTCCATGGCCCCCCAGCTCTTCGAGCGGCAGTTGGCGCACGGCGCATGGGGCATCACCGCCGCCGTGCCCCACCAGGTCCGGGTCTACCGCGCCCACGGCATCGACCGGATCTTCCTCGCCAACGAGGTCGTCGACCCCGCCGCCCTGCGGTGGCTCGCCGCCGAACTCGACGCCGACCCCGCCTTCCGCCTCGTCTGCTACGTCGACTCCGTGCGCGGCGTCGAGCTGATGGACGAGGCCCTGCGCGCCGCGGACGCCGGGCGTCCGGTGGACGTCGTCGTGGAGCTGGCCGCCGGCGCGACCGGACGCACGGGCGCACGGACCGGGGCGGAGTGCGCGGCCGTCGCCGACGCGGTGGCCGCCGCCCCCGCCCTGCGGCTCGTCGGCGTCGCCGGATACGAAGGCACCATGCCGGGGGCCGATGCCGAGCGGGTGCGGGAGTGGCTGCACCGGCTCCTCGGACTCGCGGCCGACTTCGACCGGGCCGGCCGCTTCGACCCCGCGATCGGCGAGATCGTGGTGAGCGCGGGCGGCAGCGAGTGGTTCGACACGGTCGCCGAGGTCTTCGCGGAGGTCCCCGACCTCTCCCTCCCCGTCCTGAAGCTGCTGCGCTCCGGCGCGTACGTCTCGCACGACGACGGCCACTACCGCACCCGCACCCCCTTCAACCGGGTCCCCGAGGAGGGCGCGCTCCAGCCGGCGTTCCGGCTCTGGTCGCAGGTCGTCTCCCGTCCCACCGCGGACCAGGCCTTCACCAACGCGGGCAAGCGGGACGCCGCCCACGACCTGCACCTCCCCGAGGCGCAGGTGGTCCGGGACGCGCGTACCGGGGAGGTCCGGCCCGCCGAGGGCATCACCGTCACCGGCCTCTCCGACCAGCACGCCTGGCTCCGCACGGAACCCGGGGCGGACCTGGAGGTCGGCGACTGGGTGGGGATGGGCCTCTCGCACCCCTGCACGTCCTTCGACAAGTGGCGGTTGATCCCGCTCGTCGAGGCGGACGGCACGGTGGTCGACCACGTCCGGACCTTCTTCTAGCCGACGGGGGCACCGAGCATGGACCTCGTCTTCCGCGACGCGGAGGTCGTCGACGGCAGCGGCGGCGACTCCTACCGGGCGGACGTGGCGATCGAGGGCGGCCGGATCGCCGCGATCGTCAAGGAGGCCGCGGCGGCCGGCTGCCAGCGCCCCACCGCCCGCCGCACCATCGACGCCGAGGGGCTCGTCCTCTCTCCGGGCTTCATCGACATGCACGCCCACAGCGACCTCGCGCTGCTCCGCGACCCGGACCACAGTGCGAAGGCCGCGCAGGGCGTGACCCTGGAGGTCCTGGGCCAGGACGGCCTGTCGTACGCCCCCGTGGACGACCGCACCCGCACCGAGGTGCAGCGGGCGATCACCGGCTGGAACGGCGACGGCTCCGACCTGGACCTCGGCTGGCGCACGGTCGGCGAGTACCTGGACCGCCTCGACCGCGGGATCGCCGTCAACGCCGCCTACCTGGTCCCCCAGGGCACGGTCCGGATGTACGCGATGGGCTGGGCGGACCGACCGGCGACGGCGGCCGAGCTGGACCGGATGCGGCGCCTGGTGGCCGAGGGCATGGAGCAGGGCGCGGTCGGCATGTCCTCCGGCCTCACCTACACCCCCGGGATGTACGCGCCGGACGCGGAGCTGACCGAGCTGTGCCGGGTCGTCGCCGGATACGGCGGGTACTACTGCCCGCACCACCGCTCGTACGGGGCGGGTGCGCTGCGTGCGTACGAGGAGATGGTGACGCTCGCCCGGGAGGCGGGCTGCGCCCTGCACCTGGCCCACGCCACCATGAACTTCGAGGTCAACGAGGGCAGGGCACCGGAGCTCCTGGCCCTCCTCGACCGGGCCCTCGACTCCGGCGCCGACATCAGCCTGGACACCTACCCGTACACACCGGGCAGCACGACCCTGCTGGCGCTGCTCCCGAGTTGGGCGGGCGAGGGCGGCCCGGAGGCGGTCCTGGCGCGCCTCCGCGACGGTACGACGGCCGAGCGGATCCGCCACCACCTGGAGGAGCTCGGCTCGGACGGCTGCCACGGGGTCCCCGTCGACTGGACCACGATCGAGGTCTCCGGCGTCGCCGACCCGGCCCTGACCGACCACGTGGGCCGTCGCCTGGACGGCTGGGCCACCGCCCGCCGGCTGCTGCTCTCCGACCGGCTGGGCACCACGATCCTCCAGCACGTGGGCCACGAGGAGAACGTGCGGACGATCATGCGCCACCGGGCGCACACCGGCGGCTCGGACGGCATCCTCCAGGGCCTCAAACCGCACCCGCGCGCCTACGGCACGTTCCCGGAGTACCTGGGGCGGTACGTGCGGGAGCTGGGCGTCCTCTCCCTGGAGGAGTGCGTCGCCCATCTGACCTCCCGCCCGGCGGCCCGCCTGCGCCTCCCCGACCGGGGACTGGTCCGGGAGGGGTACGTGGCGGACCTGGTCCTCTTCGACCCGACGACGGTCGCGTCCGGGGCGACCTACGAACGCCCCCGCACCCTCCCGGTGGGCATCCCGCACGTCCTGGTCGACGGACGGTTCGTGATGGAGGACGGCCGCCGGACGGACGTCCTGGCGGGGCGGTCGGTCCGGCGGACCTGACCGCGCCGCCGCGGAACGACGGGGAGGAACCGCTCACCGGCACCCGCCGCCCCTGCGGCCCCGCCGGCGCGGCGGGCGCCACCCCGCTCAGCGCCCGGCGGTCACCGGGGCCGCAGGGGCGGCGCGGTCGACGGCCACCGGCCCCCACGGCTCCCGCCGCGCCCACAGCAGCCCCAGCGCCAGCACGGCACCGGCCAGCACGAAGCCGTACCACGGGGTGTGGCCCGAGGGCTGGGTCTCGTAGAGGAGCGCCGCCGAGAAGACGCCGAGCAGTTGCCCGGCCCTGCTCCGCCAGGCGACCGCCGCGACGACGACCGTCCCCCACAGCAGGTACCACGGCTGCACCATCGGCGAGAGGGCCACGAGGGCGACCAGCGAGAGCCCGAGCCCGAGGACCGGATCGAGACGCCCCAGGTAGGCACGCCGGGCGAGCACCGCGATGATCGCGAGGGCCGCGACCAGGCCCAGCTTCTGGACGGCGCCCTTCACCGGCTCGGCCCCGCCGTCGAGGAGCAGCCCCAGCCCGAGTCCGAGGTCGCTCGTCATCGACAGCGGCGTGTGGATGGCGCCGGCCACGCTCTGGGTCCGCAACCATCCGAAGCCGGTGCCCGCGAGCAGCGACGCCCCGGCCGCCACCGCCGCCGCGACGGCCCCCGGCAGGACGAGGCCCTTCGCCAGGCCGCGGAGGCCGCCGCCACGGGCGAGGGACACGCCGATGAACAGCAGCGCCACCGCAGCCGGAGACTTGATCATCATGGCGCAGCCGACGAGGACGCTGCCGAGCACCCACCGGCCGCGGGTGGCCAGCAGGACGCCGCCGAGCATGAGCCCGATCATCAGGCCGTCGTTGTGCACGCCTCCGACGACGTGGACCAGGAGCAGCGGATTGAGGGCTGCCAGCCAGAGCGCCCCGTCGGGGCCGCCCGGGCCGCCGCGCAACCCGCGGACCGCCCAGACGACGAGGGCCAGCGCGCCGAGGGCGATCAGCCGCATGCCGAGGACGGCGGGCACGACCGCGCCTCCGGTGACCTTGACGACCGCCGCGGCGAGGAGCAGGAAGGCCGGCCCGTACGGCGCCGGGGTGTCGGTCCAGTTGCCGCCGACGCTCGCCGCCGCCTCCGTCCCGAGGTCGCCGGGGCCGAGGACGGAGGGCCCGGCCCCGTACACGTCGTGTCCTTCGAGGACCATCGCGCCCTGGGCGATGTAGCTGTAGACGTCCGCGCTGTGCAACGGCGGGGCGAGCAGCAGCGGGGCGGTCCAGCAGGCGAGGGTGGTGCGGACCCCGCCGCGCAGGCCGCGGGCGAGGAGGACGCCGTACCGCCACCAGGCGGCGAGGAGCAGGGTCAGGCCGAGGGCGGCGAGGACGGCGCCGGCGACGGTGAGGGCGGAGCCCCGCGGCTCCCACAGCCCCTGACCGCCGCGCACCGGCAGCGTTCCGGCGGCCCAGCCGCCGGCCGCGACGGCGAGCGCCCCACCCGCACCCAGCCACCGGCACGCGGTGGCGCTGAAGACCCACATGACGTGCCAACCTACCCCGCCGCGGACGGCCTCCCGGTGGCCGTGCGGTCCAGGGTCTCGGTCGCGGTGCCGGTGCGCTGCATCCGGTGCCAGCCGAGCCGGCTGCCGAGAAGCGCGGTGACCACGGACTGGACGACGACCAGGTACATGAGCTGACGGTAGACGACGATCTGCAGCGGCAGGGTCCAGATCGGTTCGAACCGCTCGCGGTCGAGGCGGAGCGCGTACACGGCGGTGCCGACCTGGACGGCGGTGAAACCGAGCCAGACGCCGAGCGCCTGCCCGGCGTCCTGGAAGAGCAGTCCGTAGACGGCGAAGACGTCGACGAGGGGGGCGAGCAGCGGCAGCACGGTCTGGAAGAGCAGCAGGTAGAGGAGGCCCCGACGGCCGAGCTTGCCGGACTGGCCGCCCTCGACGACCGCCCTGCGGTGCTTCCACATGGCCTGGAGGGTGCCGTAGCACCACCGGTAGCGCTGCTTCCACAGCTGTCGGACGGTGGACGGGGCCTCCGTCCACGCGATGGCGGACTCCTCGTACACGACGCGCCAGCCGGCCCGGCACAGCGCCATCGTGAGGTCGGTGTCCTCGGCGAGGGTGTCCTCGCTGACCCCGCCGACGCCGGCGAGCGCCCCGCGGCGGAAGGCCCCGATGGCTCCGGGGACGGTGGGCATGCACTCCAGCACGTCGTACATGCGCCGGTCGAGGTTGAAGCCGATCACGTACTCCAGGTGCTGCCACCGGCCGAGGACGCCCTGCCGGTTCCCGACCTTGGTGTTGCCGCTGACCGCGCCGACGCGGGGGTCGGCGAGCGGCTGGACCAGGCGGTGGACGGCCTCGGGTTCGAAGACGGTGTCGCCGTCGATCATCACGACGACGTCGTGGTGGGCCCAGGCGAGGCCGGTGTTGAGGGCGGCGGCCTTGCCCGCGTTGGGCTGGCGCACGACCATCACCCGGGGGTCGTCGATGGACTCGGCGATCTCGAAGGTGCGGTCGGAGGAGCCGTCGTCGATGACGACGACCTGGATGTCCCGGTGGGTGGAGGCGAGCAGGGAACGGACCGTCGCCTCGATCCCCGCCTCCTCGTTGTAGGCGGGGACCAGGACCGAGACGGGCTCGGTCACCGGAGGCAGTCGGGGTGCGCCGCGGCGGCGCCGGGAGCGGGTGCGGCGGACGTGGACGCGGGCGACGCCGAGGAGGAGGGCGAGCCGTGCGGCGGTGAGGACGCCGGCCGCGCCGAGCAGCCAGGCCATGGCGTCGGCGAAGCCCCGGGAGGCGTGCTGCGCCTGGACGAAGGCGGCGCCCTTCCATTCGGCGAGCGTCGAGACGTGGTAGGTGGTGTCGGTGAGTCCGAGGGCCCGGCCGACGGAGGTGTGGCTGGTGGCGCCGGCGCGGGCGAGGAGCTCTTCGGTCGCGTCGACGGCCTGCGGGGAACCGGCGAACTGCAGGACGCCCTTCCCGTCGGCGGCCACGAGGACGTAGCCGGACTGCGCGGCCCGGCGTCCGGCCCTCCACTGGTCCTCGCAGAACTCGGCGAGCCCGGTGGTGTGGGGTAGTCGCAGCAGGCGGGTGCCGAGGCCGGTGCTCGCGGCGAGCGCGTTCTGGGTGAAGGAGAGCTCCAGGTCGGCGCGGGTGTCCGAGACCTGGGCGAGGTCGACGTCGGTGTACGTGTGCGAGCCGAGCTCGTGGCCGTCGGTGACGATGCGGCGGACCAGGTCGGGGTGGGCGGCGGCCTCGGAGCCGGTGAGGAAGAAGGTCGCCCTCGCGTGGTGCGCGGCGAGGACGTCCAGCAGGCGCGGGGTCCAGTCGGGGCTCGGCCCGCCGTCGTAGGTGAGGGCGACGGTCCCGTCGGGCGGGGTGGCGCTGTGCACGATGCCGTTCCGGTCCACCTGGACGACGGGGCCTTCGCCGCGGGTCGTGGGCGTGGTGGGGCAGCCCGGCGGGGGCGCGCCGGTGGCGGCTATCTCGTGGCGGCCGTACCCGGCGAAGACCAGGGCGGTGGCGGCGACGAGGACGATCAGGCAGAGCACGGCCCAGTGGGCCCGGGGGTCGCGCCGCAGGGCGTGTCGGGTGCGGGGCGCGACGGGCGACGGACCGGGGGCGGCGGGGCGGGCGTGCGGGGCAGGGGCGGGGGCGTAGGGGGCCGGGGCCCCACCGTCCGCCGGGTGCGCGTCGACCCCGGGGAGGTGCGGCTCCGGGGGTGCGTCGGGGCCGGCCTGGGGGTGCGCGTGCTCCGCACCGCCCTGCTCCGGGCGGACGGGACGGGCCGGGTGTCCGTGCCCGAGGTCGTGTCCGTGCGCCCCGACGGCGTATCCGTACGACGGGTCGTGGCCGTGCGCCCCGCCGTCGTGGTCGTGGCCGTGCGCCCCGGTGGCGTATCCGTACGCACCGTCGTCGTAGGGGTGGTCGCCGTACCCCCGGGGCGGGTCGTACGGGGGCCCCTGGTGGTACCCGGGGGCGCCGTGCCCATGGGGCGGGTCGTACGGGGGCGCCTGGTGGTACCCGGGAGCGGCGTGCCCCGGGGACGGGTCGTACGGGGACACCTGCTCGTGTCCGGGGGCTCCGTGCCCGTGGGACTGCTCGTGGGCGTGCGTCCCGCCGTATCCGTACGGGTGGCCGTACGGATCTCCCTGGCCGTACCCCTGGTCTCCCTGTCCGGGACCGCCGTGTCCCCCGCCCGTCACTTCGGGCGCTTCGTGGCGCCGGGCGCCTGGTCGGACTTGCCCGGCTTGCCGTCGTCGGTGGCCGTCGGCGCCGGCGCCTCCGTGTCCCCGGTGCCGCCGCCGGTGGGCGACGGGGCGGGGGCCGGGCCGGTGGTGGCCGCCTCGGCCGGGGGCTCCGCCTCGGTCGCCTCGGGGGAGGCCGTGTCGGCGGGGGGCTCCGTCGTGTGCTGCGGAGTGGCTTCGACGTCCTCGGACCGCACGGGGTCCGGCTGGATGAGCGCGGGCGCGTCCTGCTTGTCCCGGTCCGCCCAGGGCAGCGGGCCTCCCACGGGCCCGGCGCCGAAGGATCCGGCGACGACGACGGCGAGGAAACCGAGGCACGCCGTGCCCACCCCGGCCGCCGCCCACCGCATCCCGCGGCGGCGTCGCCCGGAGGCGTCGACGAAGACGCTGCTGTCCTGGTGGCTCATGTGCGCGCATTGTAGGGAGCACGTCACCGCAGTGCGAGTCCACACACATTCCGGACAATCATCGGAGCGGGCCGGAGGCCGCCGGACGTCCGAAGCGCCCCGGAAGCCGGACGTCCGACGTGTCCCAAAACACGAGGCGTTCCGGCCGCCCCCGCCGTAGGCTCTCGTCATGCAGGTGATCCAGTCCACGAAGCTCGCCAACGTCTGTTACGAAATCCGGGGTCCGGTGCTCGAAGAGGCGATGCGGCTTGAGGCTGCGGGTCATCGCATCCTCAAGCTCAACACCGGGAACCCGGCCGCCTTCGGCTTCGAGTGCCCTCCCGCCATCCTGGAGGACGTCCTCCGCAACCTCTCCGAAGCCCACGGCTACGGGGACGCGAAGGGGCTGCTCTCGGCCCGCCGGGCGGTGATGAGCCACTACGAGACGAAGGGCATCCCGCTCTCCGTCGAGGACATCTACCTCGGCAACGGCGTCTCGGAACTGATCCAGATGTCGATGCAGGCCCTGCTCGACGACGGCGACGAGGTCCTGGTGCCGGCCCCGGACTATCCGCTGTGGACCGCCTCGGTCTCGCTCGCGGGCGGTACGGCCGTGCACTACCGCTGCGACGAGCAGGCGGACTGGATGCCGGACCTCGCGGACATCGAGCGGAAGATCACCGACCGCACCAAGGCGATCGTGATCATCAACCCCAACAACCCGACGGGCGCCGTCTACGACGAGGAGATGCTCCGCTCCCTGACGGAGATCGCCCGGCGCCACGACCTGGTGGTCTGCTCGGACGAGATCTACGACAAGATCCTCTACGACGGCACCACGCACACCCCGACCGCCACGATCGCCCCCGACCTGCTGGTCCTCACCTTCAACGGGATGAGCAAGAACTACCGGGTGGCCGGCTTCCGCTCCGGCTGGCTGGCGGTCTGCGGGCCGAAGCACCACGCGGCCTCGTACATCGAGGGCCTCACGATCCTCGCCAACATGCGCCTCTGCGCCAACATGCCGGCACAGCACGCCGTGGCCGCCGCGCTCCAGGGGCGGCAATCGATCGAGGAGCTGGTACTGCCGGGCGGACGGCTCCTGGAGCAGCGGGACGCCGCGTACGAACTGCTGACCCAGATCCCGGGCGTGACGTGCGTGAAGC
The DNA here is from genome assembly GCF_042742855.1 of Streptomyces sp. NPDC058877. Taxonomy (NCBI): domain Bacteria; kingdom Bacillati; phylum Actinomycetota; class Actinomycetes; order Kitasatosporales; family Streptomycetaceae; genus Streptomyces; species Streptomyces sp. NPDC058877. The sequence goes on from NZ_JBHYMF010000019.1 coordinate 48,301, forward strand.
CGAAGGGCGCGCTCTACCTCTTCCCGCGCCTCGACCCGAACGTCTACAAGATCAAGGACGACCGGCAGATGGTCCTGGACCTGCTGCGGGCCGAGAAGATCATGGTCGTGCACGGAACCGGCTTCAACTGGCACGAACCGGACCACTTCCGCATCGTCACCCTCCCCGCGGCCGCCGACCTGACCGACGCGGTGACCCGGATCGGACGCTTCCTGGACGGCTACAGCCAGCCCTGACCCGCACCGCCCACCCCTCGGACAGAAGTCAACTTTAGACCGAATCCAAGATAGGATGGCCTTCGGGCAACCGTAGGAGGCCGTCCCATGTACGAACCGATCCGCGCCAAGTCGGTCCACCGGACGGCCGACGACACCCGCGACTCGTATCCGCACCGCTCCCGCGAGGAAGAACTGGACATCCAGCTCGCGGGACACCTCGCCGCCCTGCTCGCGGTCACCGACGAGTTGGGCGACGCGGAGGCCGGCGAGCTCATCGCCCGACAGGTGGCACGACTGCGCGGCGCACCGCCCGCGCGGCACGCCGGCCTGCGCGGTTCGCCCGCAGCGGAGCTGCACCGCAGGGCGCACGCCCTCGCGGGGCGCGCCCTGGTCGTCGCCGCCTCCCGGGCCGACACGGCCGTCGCGATCCTCGCCGCCGGGCGCATGGACGCGCACACCGCGGCCCTGGCCGGGAACCCGCTGCTCCCCACCCCCTGACGGCCCCGGCCCGCGCGGCACGAAACGCGCGGACCGGGCGCCACCCACCGGCGCCCGCCTCCCCGCCCCGGCGAGGCCCGAGAAGGTCCGAGAAGGTCCGAGAAGGTCCGGGAAGGTCCGGGAAGGCACAGTGGGACCGAGGGATGCGGCATCCTCCGCTCCGGTTCGATTCCGGGATCCGTCCTTCACCTCCCGTACACCCAACTCCCTCTGGAATGTGGGTTTCCGCGAGCACCCTGCCCGCGTGAGACGCATTCTGGGAATCGTCCTGGCCGTCCTCCTGCTCGGTGGCGTGGCCGCCGTGCTCGTATCGGGCGGTGACAAGGACGGCGACACGGCAACGAAGACCGTGCGGGGAGTCATCGGATCGGAGAAGGCCGAGTTCTTCGCCGATCCGCAGGTGGTGGAGGCCCTCGCCGCCAGGGGCTTCCGTGTGACCACCGAGACCTCCGGCTCCTGGGACATGGAGGAACTCCCCCTCGACGGGTACGACTTCGCCTTCCCGTCCTCCAGGGGTCCGGCCGATGCGCTGCGCGCGAAGGCGAAGACGAAGGACCGGGCGACGACCGCCCCGCTGCGGCCGTTCTACTCGCCGCTCGTCGTCATCGCACACAGCTCCGCCGCCCGGGTCCTCGCCGACAACGGCCTGGCGACCCTCGGTCCGCGCGGAACGAGCGGCACCCTGAAGATGGACGCCTACCTCGCGGCGGCCCGCGCCGACCGGACCTGGCAGCAGCTCAAGGGCTCCGCCGGGCACACGGAGTTGAGCGGCACCCTCTTCATCACCTCCACCGACCCGCTGTCCTCCAACTCCGGTGCCCTCTACCTGGCCGCCGCGAGCTACGTCGCCGACGGCGGGCGGGTCGCGGGCGACGGGGCCGCCGTCACCCGCACCGCCCCGCTCCTGCGCAAGCTCGTCCAGGTGCAGGGCGCCCAGCAGCCGGGGTCGGACGCCCCCTTCCGGGACTTCATCAGCGGCGTCGGCAATCCGCTCGTCCTGGTGTACGAGTCCCAGGTGGCGTCCCAACTGCTGGCGGGCCGCCCCCTGGGCGACCTCGTCGTCCTCTACCCGGACACCACGGTCAACAGCGACCACACCCTCGTACCGCTCTCCGAGAACGGCCGGGCACTCGGCGAAGCACTCGCCACGGACCCCGAGCTGCGCAAGCTCGCGGTCCGGCACGGCTTTCGTCCGCAGGGCGCGGCGAGCGAGTTCACCGCGGCCACCAAGAACCACGCCGCCTACCTCAACCAGACACTCAGCGGAGTCCGCCAGGCCCCCGTGCCCACCAGCGAGGTGCTGCACGAGATGGCGCTGCGGGCCCGCGGCCAGGGGGACACCGCATGAGCAAGCCCGACGACCCGAGAAGGACGATGGCCCTGACACCGCCCGAGCAGGACGCCCCACTGGTCCTCACCCCGCCCGAGCCGGTGCCGACCGTCCGTGCCGAGCAGGCCTCCGGCCTGGTGCCCCTGGACGAGGAGACCCGGGCGGAGATGTCCCGACGGGCCGTCGAGTACGTCGGCTCGCTCGCCGGACTCGACCCCCTCTCGCCCGAGTTCACCGGCCGGGTCGGCGAGATCGGAGCGCTCGGCGACGGCGAGATGCGGTCCGCCGCACAGCAGTCGAACCGCATGCTGGACCGCACGGTCCGTTCCCTCGGCCGGGGCGGCGGCGACGCACAGGCCAGGGTCGGCTCCTCCCTCGTCGAGCTCCGCCGCACCGTGGAGGACCTGGACCCCCGGGACTCCCCCGCCAAGGGCCTCAAGGGGCTGCTGTCGAAGCTTCCCGGCGGCAACAAGCTGCGCGACCACGTCGCCAAGTACGCCTCCTCGCAGGCCGTGCTGAACCAGATCGTCGGCTCGCTGCGCAGCGGCCAGGACGAACTGCGGCGCGACAACGCCGCCTTGCAGGTCGAGCGGACACGGCTGTGGGAAACCATGGGCAAGCTCCAGGAGTACGCGGTGCTCACCGAGGCCCTCGACGCGGCCGTCGAGGAGCGCATCGTGCTCACCGCCGACCCGGCCCGGGCGGACGCCCTGCGCGCCGACGTCCTCTTCCCGGTCCGCCAGAAGCACCAGGACCTGCTGACCCAACTCGCCGTCTGCGCACAGGGGTACCTGGCGATGGACGTGGTGCGCCGGAACAACGACGAGCTGGTCAAGGGCGTGGACCGGGCGGCGACGACGACCCTGTCGGCGCTGCGGATCGCGGTGATGCTGGCCGCGGCCCTGGAGAACCAGCGCAAGGTCACCGAGCAGGTGCAGGTGCTGCGCTCGACGACCGAGGACCTGATCCGGGGCAATGCCGAGATGCTCGCGGGCCAGGCGGGAGAGATCCAGCGGATCGCGGCGGACCCGGCCGTGGGCGCGGAGACGCTGCGCACGGCCTTCCAGCAGATCTACCGCACGCTCGACGCCATCGACACGTACAAGGCGCGGGCGACGGAGTCGATGGCGGCGACGGTCGAGTCGCTCACGGCCGAACTCCAGCAGGCCGGCGCCCACCTGGAGCGCAGCCGTCGCGCCGGCTCCCCGGAAGGGGGCCCCGCGTGATCCGCGCAGACCGCGCCCCCGCCACCCGGAGCCCCCGCCGCCACGCCCGTCTCCTCCCCCGTGCGCTCACCGGGCTCGCCCTGGTCCTGCTCGTCACCGCCACCGGAAGCTCCTGCGGCACCGGGGACCGGGCCGGCGCCGGCAGCCCGACCGGTGCGCCGGTCGACCGCCACGGCACGCAGTACGCCCCCGGCACCCTCAGGGTCCTCGCCTCCTCCGAGCTGGCCGACATGGCGCCGGTCCTCGACGAGGCCGGCAAGGCGACCGGAATCACCGTCCGCCCCACCTATGTGGGGACCCTCGACGCCGTCGAGCGCATCGCGTCCGGCGAGGCGGACCGTGCCTTCGACGCGGTCTGGCTCTCCTCCAACGACTACCTCCGGCTGCGCCCGGACACCGCGAAGAAGATCACCGGCGAGACGCCGATCATGACCTCTCCGGTGGCGCTCGGGCTGCGGCCCGACGCCCTCGCCCGGCTCGGCTGGAACCCGGCGGACGTGACCTGGTCCCAGCTGCACCGGGCGGTCGCCGACGGGAAGCTGACGTACGGCATGACCGACCCGAAGCGCTCCAACTCGGGATTCTCCGCGCTCGTCTCGGTCGCCTCCGGACTCTCCGGCGCCCAGGCGGCGCTGACCGAGCGGGACGTCGCCGAGGCCACCCCGCGCCTGAAGGAGTTCTTCGCCGGCCAGAAGCTGACCTCCGGCTCCTCCGGCTGGCTCGCCTCGGCCTACGCCCGCCGCACCGACGTGGACGCGCTCGTCAACTACGAGTCCGTGCTGCTGTCGGCGCCCGGGAAGCTGACCGTGATCCGTCCGAAGGACGGGGTCGTCACCGCCGACTACCCGCTCACGCTGCTCACGTCCGCCCGCCCCGAAGCGAAGGAAGCGGCGGGCCGGCTCACCGCGTACCTGCGCACCCCGGAGGCCCAGCGGCGGATCACCGGGACGACCCTGCGCCGCCCGGTGGTCGCCGGTGTCGTCCCGGCCGCCGCCCTGGCCCGGGACCCGCGCCGCGAACTGCCCTTCCCGGGCAGCCGCGCCGTCGCCGACGGCCTCCTCGACGCCTACGACAACACCCTGCGCAGGCCCTCCCGCACGGTGTACGTGCTCGACACCTCGGGCTCCATGGCCGGTGAGCGGCTCGACCGGCTGAAGTCGGCACTGGCCGAGTTGACCGGCGACTTCCGGGACCGGGAGGAGGTCACCCTGATGCCCTTCGGGTCGTCGGTGAAGCAGCGCGAGGTCCACACGTACACGGTCGACCCGGCCGCACCGGCTGCGGCGCTCGACGCGATCCGGGCCGACTCCCGTCGTCTCTCGGCCTCCGGCGGCACGGCGATCTACTCCAGCCTGCAGGAGGCGTACCGCTTCCTCGGGAAGGTGTCGGGCGACACGTTCACCTCGGTGGTCCTGATGACGGACGGGGAGAACACCAACGGCGAACCGGCCACCGCCTTCGACGCCTTCTACCGCTCGCTCCCCGCCGAGCAACAGCGGACGCCGGTCTTCCCGATCCTCTTCGGGGACTCCGACCGGGACGAGCTCGACCACATCGCGGGGCTGACCGGAGGAAAGCTCTTCGACGCCACCCGGGGTTCGCTCGACGGAGCCTTCGAGGAGATCCGTGGCTACCAGTGACCGGTCCGCGAACCGACTCCTGCGCTACGCCGAGTCGAAGAAGAACCTGACCGGCTGCGCCTGCGGCCTGCTCGGGCTCGGGCTGTCCCTCACCGGGGCGGCCGGCGGGCTCTGGCCCCTGGTGGTCGCCGCCTTGTACGGGGCCGGCGCCCTGATCGCCCCGCCCGAGCGCCCCGCGGCCCCGGACTTCCCCAGCCCGGACGAGCAGGTGGAAGCCCTGCGGGACGACTTCGCGGCCCTGCGCGCCTATCTGGCCGAGGTGGAGCTGCCGCCGGCGCTGCGGGACCGGATCGAGGAGCTCCAGGACCTGCTGGAGGCGCTTCTGGAACCGGGCTGGGTGAGTGACCCCGAGCAGGTGCACGTCTTGGCCCGTGCGGTCCGACTGGACGTTCCGGAGGCGGTGAACGCCTTCGTGCGGACGCGGTGGTGGTCCCGGGTCACACCGGGCGCGGAGCCGCCCGAGCGGCACCTGGAGCGGCAGCTGTCCGCCCTGCACGGGGAGGCCGCGGCGATCGCCGACGAACTCCACGAGGCGGAGGCCCGCCGCCAGCAGACGCACACGCGGTACCTGGAGGACAGGTCGCGGTGAACGTCCGGCGCGGAGGTCCGGGGGATGCCGCGCGGCGGCCCGCCGCCGCCTCCTCCGGGGCCGTCGCCGTCCGGACGTGCGCCGGCCCCCGGAGCCTGAGGGGGCTCCGGGGGCCGGTTGCGTCGTGGTGGGCCGTCGTGACCCCAGCTGGTCAGGGCGGAAATCGGGGCAACCCACCACGAGTCATGGGGAGGGACTAGCCGAGGCGCTCCACGAGGGCGTGGTACTCGTCCCACAGCTCCTTCGGCGTGTGGTCGCCGAAGGTGTTCAGGTGGTCGGGGACGAGGGCGGCCTCCTGGCGCCACACGTCACGGTCGACCTTGAGGAGGAACTCCAGGTCCTCGGCCGGCAGGTCCAGGCCCTCGGTGTCGAGGGACCCGGCGGTCGGCAGGATGCCGATCGGGGTCTCGACGCCCTCGGCCTTGCCGTCGAGGCGCTCGACGATCCACTTCAGGACGCGGCTGTTCTCGCCGAAGCCGGGCCAGACGAACTTGCCCGCGTCGTTCTTGCGGAACCAGTTCACGTAGTAGATCTTCGGGAGCTTCGCGGCGTCCGCGGAGGCGCCGACCTTGACCCAGTGGGCCATGTAGTCGCCCATGTTGTAGCCGCAGAACGGCAGCATCGCGAACGGGTCGCGGCGCAGCTCGCCGACCGTGCCCTCGGCCGCGGCGGTCTTCTCGGAGGCCACGTTGGCGCCGAGGAAGACGCCGTGGTTCCAGTCGAAGGACTCGGTGACCAGCGGCACGGCGGAGGCACGACGGCCGCCGAAGAGGATCGCGGAGATCGGCACGCCCTTCGGGTCCTCCCACTCCGGCGCGATGATCGGGCACTGACCGGCCGGAACGGTGAAGCGGGCGTTCGGGTGGGCGGCCGGGGTCTCGGACTCCGGCGTCCAGTCGTTGCCCTTCCAGTCGATGAGGTGCCGGGGCGCCTCCTCGGTCATGCCCTCCCACCACACGTCGCCGTCGTCGGTGAGCGCGACGTTGGTGAAGACCGAGTTGCCCCACATCGTCTTCATGGCGTTGGCGTTGGTGTGCTCGCCGGTGCCGGGTGCGACGCCGAAGAAACCGGCCTCGGGGTTGATCGCGTAGAGGCGGCCGTCCTCGCCGAAGCGCATCCAGGCGATGTCGTCGCCGATGGTCTCGACCGTCCAGCCGGAGATCGTGGGCTCCAGCATGGCGAGGTTGGTCTTGCCACAGGCCGACGGGAAGGCGGCGGCGACGTACTTCGCCTCGCCCTGCGGCGGCGTGAGCTTCAGGATGAGCATGTGCTCGGCGAGCCAGCCCTCGTCACGCGCCATGACGGAGGCGATGCGGAGCGCGTAGCACTTCTTGCCGAGCAGGGCGTTGCCGCCGTAGCCCGAGCCGTACGACCAGATCTCGCGGGTCTCGGGGAAGTGCGAGATGTACTTGGTGGTGTTGCAGGGCCACGGCACGTCCTCCTGGCCCTCTTCCAGGGGGGCGCCGAGGGTGTGGACGGCCTTGACGAAGAAGCCGTCGGTGCCGAGCTCGTCGAGGACGGCCTGCCCCATGCGGGTCATGGTGCGCATGGAGACGGCGACGTACGCGGAGTCGGTGATCTCGACGCCGATGGCGGAGAGCGGGGAGCCGACCGGGCCCATGCAGAAGGGCACGACGTACATGGTGCGACCGCGCATGGAGCCGCGGAAGATGCCCTTCTCGCCCGCGAAGAGCTCCTTCATCTCCGCCGGGGCCTTCCAGTGGTTGGTCGGGCCCGCGTCCTCCTCCTTCTCGGAGCAGATGAAGGTCCGGTCCTCGACGCGCGCGACGTCGGTCGGGTCGGAGGCGGCGTAGTACGAGTTCGGGCGCTTCACCGGGTCGAGCTTCTTGAAGGTCCCCTTGGCGACGAGCTCCTCGCACAGGCGCTCGTACTCGGCCTCGGAACCGTCGCACCAGACGATGTCGTCGGGCTGGGTGATCTCGGCGATCTCGTTCACCCAGGAGACGAGCCCCTGGTGCTGGGTGGGAAGGGGAGCCGCGTTGTCGCGCGCCACGATTGCTCCTTGTTGAGGGTGTATTCCGCTGTATGCCCCGTGGGGGCTGCGACCCGGACGCGTCGTAGCTGCTCATCCGGTGCCGACTGCACTCATTTGATCATCCGATGGAAACGCCCATATGTCCAGGGGGGTGCACACGTGAGCATCGCCACTCGTCCCGGACACCTACGCGGCCGTAGGTACGATGCGGTCTCATGACTGCAGCCACGCCGGAAGTGACCCCGATCGAGCACCGACCGTCGCTCCCGCCGAAGCCCAGACTCAGAGGCTGGCTGCACGCGGGCATGTTCCCCGCAGTGATCGTCGCGGGCCTCACCCTGGTGGCCCTCTCCGACTCGCCCCGGGCCCGCATCGCCTGCGGGATCTACGTCCTCACCGCCTGCCTGCTCTTCGGCATCAGCGCCCTCTACCACCGCGGCAACTGGGGCCCCCGGGGCGAGGCCGTGCTCCGGCGCCTCGACCACGCCAACATCTTCCTGATCATCGCGGGCACCTACACCCCGCTCACCCTGCTGCTGCTCCCCGACTCCACGGCGAAGCCGCTCATGTGGGCGGTCTGGGCCGCGGCGGCGGCCGGCATCGCCTTCCGGGTCTTCTGGGTCGGCGCGCCTCGCTGGCTGTACACGCCCTGCTACATCGCGATGGGCTGGGCCGCCGTCTTCTTCCTGCCGGACTTCATGCGCGCGGGCGGCATCGCCGTCCTGGTCCTCGTCATCGTCGGCGGCCTGCTCTACAGCGCGGGTGGCGTCATCTACGGCATCAAGCGTCCGAACCCCTCTCCGCGCTGGTTCGGCTTCCACGAGGTCTTCCACTCACTGACCCTGGCCGCCTTCGTCGTCCACTACGTGGGCATCTCCTTGGTGGCGTACCAGCACGCCTGAGCTGGGATCATGAGGGGCATGGCCGCCGCAGACCCCGCACGCCCCAGCCTCCGCGAGCGCAAGAAGGCGAAGACCCGTGCGGCGATCCGGAAGGCCACCTACCGGATCGCCGCCGAGCACGGTTGGGAAGCCGCCACCACCGAACGCATCGCCGAGGCCGCCGAGGTCTCCCCCTCCACCGTGGTGCGGTACTTCCCGGTCCGGGAGGACATCCTCCTCACCGACGAGGACGACGAGCTCCTCGAAGCCCGGCTGCGCGCCCGCCCCGCCGCCGAGGAACCACTGGAATCGCTCCGTGCGGTGGTCGTCGAAGCCGTCCGCACGGCCCTCGACGAAGAGCCCGAGGAGACCCGGCTCCGCGCCCGACTCATGGTGGAGATCCCCGCGGTCCGCGCCCGGCTCACCGAGACCACCGCCACGACCGGCCGCCGCCTCGCCCGTGCCCTCGCCGACCGCACCGGCCGGGGCGCCGACGACCTGGAGGTACGGGTCTTCACGGCGGCGGCCCTCGGCGCGCTCCGGGAAGCGACCGTCCTCTGGGCCGAACACGGCCGCACCGAGGACCTGCTCGTCCTCCTGAACCGGACGGTGGACACCCTCAAGACCGGTCTGACGCCCCCAGCGCGCCCCTGACGATCCGCGCCGACTCCGGATTGTCCGCGCACCCCCACACCCCGTGCGGGCAGTAGTCCGTGACGGTCTGGTACACCGGCCGGTGCGCCGCGAACCAGTCCAACATCCCCCGCACGTACGCCGGATTGTCCCCGTTCCGGAAGAGCCCCCACTCCGGGTACGAGACCGGCTTGCCGTGCGCCGCCGCGAAGCGCACGTGGTGCGCGAGTCCGTACTCCTCGTCCACCTGCTCCTCGAAGGAGAGCCCCGCCGGCTGGTCGTAGGCGTCCATCCCGATGATGTCGACGACGTCGTCGCCCGGGTAGCAGAGCGTCCAGGGGATCGCGTCGAGCCCCCGGCTCGGGGTGAAGTCGAAGCGGAACCGCTGCCCCGGCACTCCCCGCAGCACCTCCACCACCCGCCGCCAGTACGCCTTCCAGGCCGCCGGGTCCGGGCGGCAGCGGTGGCTGTACGTGGTCCCGTTCATCTCCCAGCCCAGCACCAGGACCGCGTCTCCGAGCCCGTGTGCCACCAGCCGCTCCCCCAGCGTCCGGAAGTGGTGGTCGTACGCGCCGTCCGCACCACTGCGCAGCCCCGCCCCCACCTCCGCGTCCGGCAGTCCCCCTTCGCTGCGGTCGAGCAGCGGCACGTTCAACACGAAGAGGCGTCCCGGCCGCTCCGCCTTCCAGCGCGCCCAGGGCTCGAAGAGCGCGGGATGCCCCTCGATGTTGGACCAGCGGTCGCCCGGCAGGTACGTGTGCCCGACGGTCAGCGCAGCACCGCCGAGCCAGGCCTGCGCCCGGGCGATCCGGCGCACCCCGCTCTCGTCGGAGCCGGTGAAGAACCCCGAGGGAACGCCCGCCAGGGCCTCCGGCTCGGGCGCGGTCACCGGCCCGCCCGGCCGGTCGCCGGACACGATCCGCTCGAACACCAGCACCAGCACGACGAGGGCCGCGAGCAGCACGATCAGTGCGGCCCGCGGCCAGGAGAGCCAGCTGGCGATCCGGCTCACGTCAGCCCGTCCAGAAGTCCCACCAGCGGGTCAGGATCAACATCCCGATGATCCCGATGTGCAGGACGGGCAGCACGAAGGCGAACTCTCCGAAGAAGGTCCGCAGCCCGGCCGGGGCGGGCAGCACGCCCTCCCGGACGTTGTGCGCGGTGACGTACCAGAACATGACGAGGGTGGCGACCCAGGCCAGACAACACCACAGACAGAGGGCGTTGATCTCGTACAGCGACTGGTACATCAGCCAGGTGCAGAAGCCGACGCCGAAGAGCATCCCGGCGTTGAGCCCCAGCCAGAACCAGCCCCGGTAGCGGGCCCCGGCGAGCAGGCCGACACCGACGGCCACGACGGCGGCGTACGCGGCGAGTCCGAGCATCGGGTTCGGAAAGCCGAAGACCGACGCCTGCTCGCTCTTCATCACGCTGCCGCAGGAGACGACCGGGTTGAGGCTGCACCCGGGCTGGAAGCCGGGGTCCTCCAGGAGCAGGAACTTGTCGATCGTGATCACCCAACCGGCGAGCACGCCCGCCGCCCCGGTGGTGATCAGCAGCCAGGCCAGGGCCCGACCGGCGGCGATCGGTCCGCCGGCCTGCCGACCGGTCCCCTCGTGCCGCTGTCCGGGTACCCCGGCTTGTACGTTCGCCGTCGCCATGACGCGGCCCCTTCCGCTCAGCCCTGGATGCGGCGGACCGGGAGCAGGACGTGGGCGCTGTCGGCGAGCATCTCCTCGTCCGAGACGAAGGCCCTCAGCTGCGCCTCGTCGACGGGCTGTCCGGGCACCCCCTCGGCCCAGGGCCGCACGGAGCAGATGAAGTACACCTTGCCCTGCTCCCGGGCGGCGGCCTCCCACTCGTCCGGCACCGGGCACTGGACCTTCAGGAAGGGCAGGGTGAGCACGGCCGCGCCGCCCTCGACGAGCAGGGTGGCGTTGATCCCGGCGTCCTTGTCCAGGTCGAAGAGCCGGTCGCCGACCGAGAGGCCCATCGATTCCAGGGCCGCGCGCATCGCCTGCTGACCGGCCTCCGGCCCGTCCCGGCCGTCACCGAGCGAATACGCCATGAGAAAAGGCGTGCCCGCCGATTCGGCGGAGGGCTCACTGGACCACGGAATCACCGTGAGGGTTCCCAGCGGAGAGGCGCTGCGCGCCGAGGAAACGACGTTGGAAGTGGTCATGAATACGGATGCTAGCCCTCCAACCACCCTTTCCCCACGTCGCTTTCACTCGAACGGCCGACATTCACACCGCTGGCATTTCCGCCGCAACGAACCCGGGTTTTCATCGTTGTGCCCTGAGGGCATAAGCCGACCACCAGGAGATCACTGATGATCGTCCCGCGCCGCGTCGCATTGCGGTCCTTGTTCGCCCTGGCCGTCACCGCCTTCACGGGTGGTGCGCTCGGCCGCATCGCGACCCGACCGGAACCGGGGGTCACACCCGATCCGCACGCCTTCGACGAGATGTACCGGGGCCACCGCATCCTCGGCCTCTCCGGGCCCGAGGGCCGGCCGACGGCCTTCGTCGACGGCCGGCCGCTCCATCTGATGCGCTGCGCCGACGGCGGTTACGTCACCCCGATCGACCACTACGAGTCCTGTCCGACGCCGCTGGCGGCCACCCGCGCGGCCGTGGACGAGCTGGGCACGGCCCTGCTGTCCCCCCTCGCCGGCGCCCACGGCGTCCCCACCGAACCGACGGGAGGGAGCCCGCGTGGTGTACACGCGTAAGAACCAGCGCGACCTGACCGGCGCCGAGCGCCGCACCTTCGTCGCCGCCGTCCTGGAGCTCAAACGGACCGGCGCGTACGACCGTTTCGTCCGCACCCACATCGACTACTACTCGTCCGACGGAGAGGGCCGGCTCCGCGTCGCCCACATGACGCCGAGCTTCCTGCCCTGGCACCGGAAGTTCCTGCTGGAGTTCGAAACGGCCCTGCGCCGGATCGACCCCACGGTCTCCGTCCCGTACTGGGACTGGACCCTGGACAACTCTCCGGCCTCCTCGATCTGGAACGAGGACTTCATGGGCGGCAACGGGCGCCCGACCGACCTCCAGGTGATGACGGGACCCTTCGCGCATTCCTCCGGGCAGTGGACGATCACCCAGTCGATGACCGAGAGCCGCTATCTGACCAGGGACTTCGGCCGCCCCCGCGATCCGATCACGCTGCCCACCCCCGCCCAACTCGACGAGGTGATGCGGGAGCGGGCGTACGACGCGGCCCCCTGGAACTCGACGAGCCGTTCCGGCTTCCGGAACGCCCTGGAGGGCTGGGGACAAGGTCGGGGCAGCGAGCGGTTCCGGATCCACAACCGGGTGCACCGCTGGGTCGGCGGGCTGATGCTCGGCGGCGGCTCCGTGAACGATCCGGTCTTCTGGCTGCACCACGCCTTCGTCGACCTGATCTGGTCGCGGTGGCAGCAGCAGAACCCCGGGGCCGCCTACCTGCCGGCGGAACCGCCGCCCCTGGGGGATGCGCAGTATCGCAAGGTGGTGGCCCGACACGAGCCGATGGCGCCCTGGGGCATCACCCCGGCCTCGATGTTCGACCACAGCAGGATCTACCGGTACGCCTGAGCCGACGCAGCGACGTCCCCCCGGC
>NZ_JBHYMF010000020.1:0-60697 GCF_042742855.1 Streptomyces sp. NPDC058877
CGGCCCTCCAACATGGCCTCACGAAACTTCTTCGACCCGTTGGCGTTGGTCCGCTCACCGATCGCCAGGTAGGAGGTGTCCTGCCGGAACGGGACCGTTTGATACAGCGACGCCGCTCCCGGCTCGGGGTGGGGGGAGCGCTCGGGCGGGACGATGCCCCGCACCCGCTCCACGACCTGGCGCAGGTGTTCGGGCGTGGAGCCGCAGCAGCCGCCCACCAGCGACAATCCGTAGTCCCGCACGAACTGCTCCTGCGCATCGGCCATCTCCGACGCCGACAACGGAAAGTACGCACCGTCCTTCGTCAACACCGGCAAACCCGCATTCGGCATACACATCAACGCCGTGTTCGAATGCCGCGCCAAATACCGCAGGTGCTCGTTCATCTCCGCCGGACCGGTCGAACAATTCAAACCGATCATGTCGATGCCCAAGGGTTCCAGGGCCGTGAGCGCCGCACCGATCTCCGACCCCAGCAACATCACACCGGTGGTCTCAAACGCCAGCGAACAAATCAACGGCACCTGCACACCCACCGCGTCCATCGCCCGCCGCGCACCGATCAGACTCGACTTCGTCTGCAACAGGTCCTGCGTGGTCTCCACGATCAACGCATCCGCGCCACCCGCCAGCAGCCCCTCCGCGTTTTGCTGGTACCCATCACGCAACACCGCAAAGTCCACATGCCCCAGCGAAGGCAGCTTCGTCCCCGGCCCGATCGACCCCAACACCCACCGCTGGCGGCCATCACCCGCCGTGAACTCATCGGCGACCTCACGCGCGATCCGCGCACCGGCCTGCGACAACTCAACAATCCGGTCCGCGATCTCATACTCCCCCGCGGCCGAGTGATTGGAGCCGAACGTGTTCGTCTCCACACAGTCCACTCCCACCGCGAAATATGCCTCATGCACCGCACGCACGATGTCGGGACGCGTCACATTCAGAATCTCGTTACAGCCCTCAAGATTTTGAAAGTCCTCAAGACTGGGATCTTGAGCCTGCAACATCGTGCCCATCGCTCCATCCGCAACGACCACTCGACGAGCGAGCGCCTCACGAAGAGCGGCAACACGGATCCGGCTGTCAGCGGAAGGGGTCGGCAACGAGGCCATGGATGAGCTCCCTGGGATGCGACGGCTGTCGGCTTTGCGCCCCCGGTGGAGGGTGCACGGGGTCAGCGTAACCGTGTAGCGGCCGGGGTGGACAAGGCGTCCCACGGGCCGGACGGCATCCTGTGTGCGAGGACTCCCGGTCCTGCCCCTTCTTGGCCGACACTGAGTGGTGTGACGCTAGGTCGGCATCGACCGATAGTGTTCAGCATTGTCGAACAGTGTGAGAAGGGTGAGGGGCCAGGCGATGGCGAAGAACATCCAGTCGCTTGAAAGAGCAGCGGCCATGCTGCGACTGCTCGCGGGCGGCGAGCGGCGACTGGGCCTATCCGACATCGCGTCCTCGCTCGGACTGGCCAAGGGAACGGCCCACGGCATCCTGCGCACCCTCCAGGCGGAGGGCTTCGTGGAGCAGGACACCGCCTCGGGGCGCTATCAGCTGGGCGCGGAGCTGCTGCGGCTCGGCAACAGCTATCTGGACGTGCACGAGCTCCGGGCGCGCGCACTGGTGTGGACGGACGACCTGGCGCGCTCCAGCGGGGAGAGCGTCCACCTGGGGGTGCTGCACCAGCAGGGCGTACTGATCGTGCACCACGTCTTCCGACCGGACGACAGTCGCCAGGTGCTCGAAGTGGGAGCCATGCAGCCGCTGCACTCCACGGCGCTCGGCAAGGTCCTGTCGGCGTACGACCCGGTGGCGCACAGCGAGGTGGTGGAGGTCGAGCGGGAGGCGTTCACCCCCCGGACGACCACGGAGCTCGACGCCTTCGAGTCACTGCTCGACCTGACGCGGGCCCGGGGGTGGGCGGCGGACGTGGAAGAGACCTGGGAGGGGGTCGCCTCCGTGGCGGCCCCGATCCACGACCGGCGGCGGATGCCGGTGGGCGCGGTGGCGGTCACCGGAGCCGTGGAGCGGCTCTGCCCGGAGGGGGAGCTGCGCCCGGAGCTGGTGGCGGCCGTGCGCGACTGCGCCCGTGCGGTCTCCCGGGACCTGGGAGCGGGGCGCTTCTGACCCGCTGCCCCACGGACCCAAACCCGCTGGTAACGATCGCGTTATCGGCGGGTTTTTCGTTCCCCAGACCCTTGACGTGCTGTTAACCCGGGGGCAAAACTTCCGTTCACCGGTCGGCATTGTCGAACACCAAACGGCAATACACGCTAGAGTGTGGCAGTGCCAAGGGCCGGCAACGCCCTCACACGAGGGCGCGGACCACCGGAGGGACCCGGGGGTTCGCCTTCCCCTGGACGAAGGACAAAGGAGTCGCGGGTGTCCAGCTCCGACATCTTCCTCGGCGAGACCATCGGTACCGCCGTTCTCATTCTGCTCGGCGGCGGTGTGTGCGCCGCCGTCACGCTCAAGAGCTCCAAGGCCCGCAACGCGGGCTGGCTCGCGATCACCTTCGGGTGGGGCTTCGCCGTCATGACGGCCGTCTACATGACGGCTTCCCTCTCGGGCGCCCATCTGAACCCCGCCGTCACGGTCGGCATCGCGGTCAAGGACGGGGACTGGGGCAACGTCCCCGTCTACATCGCCGGCCAGATGCTCGGCGCAATGATCGGCGCGGCGCTGGTCTGGTTGGCCTACTACGGCCAGTTCCAGGCCCACCTCACGGACCCGGAGACCGTCGGCGAGAAGCCGATCGAGGGCCCCGGCCCGGTGCTCGGCATCTTCTCCACCGGCCCCGAGATCCGCAACACCTGGCAGAACCTGACCACCGAGATCATCGGCACCGTCGTGCTGGTCCTCGCCGTGCTCACCCAGGGCCTGAACGACAGCGGCAAGGGCCTCGGCGTCATCGGCGCCCTCATCACCGCCTTCGTCGTGGTCTCCATCGGCCTCTCGCTCGGCGGTCCGACCGGTTACGCCATCAACCCGGCCCGTGACCTCGGTCCGCGCATCGTGCACGCCCTGCTCCCGCTGCCGAACAAGGGCGGCTCCGACTGGAGCTACGCCTGGATTCCGGTCGCCGGTCCGCTGATCGGTGGCGCCCTCGCCGCGGGTATCTACAACATCGCGTTCGCCTGAGACGTCCTTCTTCCAGACTTCCCTTGGAGCACACCGTGACCGACGCACACACCTCCGGCCCCTTCATCGCGGCCATCGACCAGGGCACCACCTCCTCGCGCTGCATCGTCTTCGACAAGGACGGCCGGATCGTCTCCGTCGACCAGAAGGAGCACGAGCAGATCTTCCCGAAGCCGGGCTGGGTCGAGCACGACGCCGCCGAGATCTGGACCAACGTCCAGGAGGTGGTCGCCGGCGCCCTGGAGAAGGCGGAGATCACCGCCGCCGACGTCAAGGCCATCGGCATCACCAACCAGCGCGAGACGACGCTGATGTGGGACAAGAACACCGGCGAGCCCGTCCACAACGCCCTCGTCTGGCAGGACACCCGCACCGACGCCCTCTGCCGGGAGCTCGGCCGCAACGTCGGCCAGGACCGTTTCCGCCGCGAGACCGGCCTGCCGCTCGCGAGCTACTTCTCCGGCCCGAAGGTCCGCTGGCTGCTCGACAACGTCGAGGGCCTGCGCGAGCGGGCCGAGCGCGGCGACATCCTCTTCGGCACCATGGACTCCTGGGTCATCTGGAACCTGACCGGCGGCGTGAACGGCGGCGTGCACGTCACCGACGTCACCAACGCCTCCCGCACCCTGCTGATGAACCTCCACGACATGGCGTGGGACGAGCGCATCCTCGCGTCGATGGAGATCCCGGCGGCCGTGCTGCCCGAGATCCGCTCCTCCGCCGAGGTGTACGGCACGGTCAAGGGCGGCGTCCTCGACGGCGTCCCGGTCGCTTCCGCGCTCGGCGACCAGCAGGCCGCCCTGTTCGGCCAGACCTGCTTCGCCGAGGGCGAGGCCAAGTCCACGTACGGCACCGGCACCTTCATGCTGATGAACACCGGTGACAAGATCATCAACTCCTACAGCGGTCTGCTGACCACGGTCGGCTACCAGATCGGCGACGCCAAGCCGGTCTACGCCCTGGAGGGGTCGATCGCCGTCACCGGTTCGCTGGTCCAGTGGATGCGCGACCAGATGGGCCTGATCAAGTCCGCCGCCGAGATCGAGACCCTCGCCTCCTCCGTCGAGGACAACGGCGGCGCCTACTTCGTGCCGGCCTTCTCCGGCCTGTTCGCCCCCTACTGGCGCTCCGACGCCCGCGGCGTCATCGCCGGCCTCACCCGGTACGTCACCAAGGCCCACATCGCCCGTGCCGTCCTGGAGGCGACCGCCTGGCAGACCCGCGAGATCACCGACGCGATGACGAAGGACTCCGGCGTCGAGCTGACCGCGCTCAAGGTCGACGGCGGCATGACCTCCAACAACCTGCTGATGCAGACCCTCTCGGACTTCCTGGACGCGCCCGTCGTGCGTCCGATGGTCGCCGAGACCACCTGCCTCGGCGCCGCCTACGCCGCCGGCCTGGCCGTCGGCTTCTGGCCGGACACCGACGCCCTGCGCGCCAACTGGCGCCGGGCCGCGGAATGGACCCCTCGCATGGACGCCGACAAGCGTGACAGCGAGTACAAGAGCTGGCTCAAGGCCGTCGAGCGGACCATGGGCTGGATCGAGGACGAGGAGTAAATCGAGATGACCACCCTGCAGAGCGTCCCTGCCCTGGGGACGCACCCGGCTGCCGGTTCCCTGCCGAGCCGTGCCGCGACCCGGGAACAGCTTTCCAAGGCGACGTACGACCTCCTGGTGATCGGCGGCGGCATCCTGGGCATCTCCACCGCCTGGCACGCCGCGCAGTCGGGCCTGCGGGTGGCCCTGGTGGACGCCGGCGACTTCGCCGGCGCCACCTCCTCCGCCTCCTCCAAGCTGCTCCACGGCGGTCTGCGCTACCTGCAGACCGGCGCGGTGAAGCTGGTGGCGGAGAACCACTTCGAGCGGCGTGCGGTCTCCCGTCAGGTGGCACCGCACCTCGCCAACCCCCTGACCTTCTACCTGCCCGTCTACAAGGGCGGCCCGCACGGCGCGGCCAAGCTCGGTGCCGGCGTCTTCGCCTACAGCGCGCTCTCGGCGTTCGGCGACGGCGTCGGGCACCTGCTCTCCCCCGCCAAGGCCGCGCAGGACGTGCCGGAGCTGCGCACCGACAACCTCAAGGCCGTCGCGGTCTACGGCGACGACCAGATGAACGACGCCCGCATGGCTCTGATGACGGTCCGCGCCGCCGTCGACGCCGGTGCCACCGTCCTCAACCACGCCGAGGTCACGGGACTGCGCTTCACCCGGGGCCGGGTCACCGGCGCGGAGCTCAAGGACCGCACCACGGGGGACGAGTTCGGGGTGAACGCCCGCCTCGTGCTCAACGCCACCGGCCCGTGGGTCGACCACCTGCGCAAGATGGAGGACCCGAACGCGGCCCCCTCCATCCGCCTCTCCAAGGGCGCGCACCTGGTCCTGAAGCGCACCTCCCCCTGGAAGGCCGCACTGGCCACCCCGATCGACAAGTACCGCATCACCTTCGCCCTCCCCTGGGAGGACATGCTGCTCCTCGGCACCACCGACGAGGAGTACGAGGGCGACCCCGGCCAGGTCGAGGTGACCGAGCAGGACACCGCCCAGATCCTGGACGAGGCGGCCTTCTCCATCCGCGACCAGCAGCTGTCGCGCGATCTGATCACGTACTCCTTCGCCGGTCTCCGGGTGCTCCCGGGCGGCCCTGGCGACACCTCCAAGGCCAAGCGCGAGACGGTCGTCACCGAGGGCCGCGGGGGCATGCTGTCCGTGGCCGGCGGCAAGTGGACGACCTTCCGCCACATCGGGCGCACGGTGATGAAGAAGCTGGAGTCCCTTCCGGGCCACCCTCTCGGCGAGGACTACGAGCCGGTCTCCGCGCTGCCGAAGCGGCTGCCGCTGCCCGGCATCGCCAATCCGAACGCGGTCGCCCACCGCCTGCTCGTCGACGGTCCGGCACCCGGCCCGCGGATGGCCGCCGACACCGCCAAGCACCTGGCCACGCACTACGGCTCCCTCTCCTTCGACATCGCCCGGATGGCGAACGAGGACCCGGAGCTCGCCCGGCGGATCCACCCGGACGCGCCGGAGATCTGGGCGCAGGTCGCCTACGCCCGTGACCACGAGTGGGCCGAGACGGCGGACGACGTGCTGCGCCGCCGTACGACACTGACCATCCGCGGCCTGGCGACGGACGAGATCCGCACCGAGGTCGAATCCATGCTGCGCAAGTAACTCCCGCGCGGACGGGGGTGGTTCGGGGTGGTTCCCTTCGGGGGGCCGCCCCGTCCGCATGGCGCCCGACGGACGGGCACCAGGCGTCGGGGGTGCGGACGCCCCCGGCCGTCCGCGTGCGCCGGGAGCAACGGACGGGAAGCGGCCCGAGGTGCGGGTGCACCGTGTGCGAAGGGGAGTTCCTGGGTAGTCGATCAAGGCCGCACGGGTTTTCGGTGGTGTCCGGGGACTGCGGGCGGACCACCGGAAAGCCGTAAGGTGGGGCCGTACGACAGGAACTTCGAAAAGGAGGCGCTGGGTGATCGAGCTCGAGGGGGTACCCGAGCTGATCGACCCGGTCATGGTGGCTGCGTTCGAGGGCTGGAACGACGCCGGCGACGCCGCCTCCACCGCGGTCGCCCATCTGGATCGGGAATGGAAGGGCGAGGTGTTCGCGGCACTGGACGCCGAGGACTACTACGACTTCCAGGTGAACCGGCCCACGGTCTTCCTGGACAACGGCGTCCGGAAGATCACCTGGCCGACGACCAGGCTCTCCGTGGTCCGGGTCGGCGGCGAGAAGCCGCGCGACCTGGTGCTCGTGCGCGGGATCGAGCCGTCCATGCGCTGGCGCTCCTTCTGCAACGAACTGCTCGCCTTCGCACACGAACTGGGCGTGGAGATGGTGGTGATCCTGGGCGCGCTGCTCGGGGACACCCCGCACACCCGACCGGTTCCGGTCAGCGGGGTGACCTCCGATCCGGACCTGGCCCGCACGATGGACCTGGAAGAGACCCGGTACGAAGGGCCGACGGGCATCGTGGGCATCCTCCAGGAGGCGTGCACGCACGCGGGGGTTCCGGCCGTGAGCCTGTGGGCCGCGGTGCCGCACTACGTGTCGCAACCGCCGAACCCCAAGGCGACGCTGGCGCTCCTCAACCGCCTGGAGGACCTGATCGGACTGCGCATCCCGCTGGGCGAGCTGCCCGAGGACGCGCGGGCCTGGCAGCTGGGCGTGGACCAGTTGGCGGCAGAGGACAGCGAGGTCGCCGAGTACGTGCAGACCCTGGAGGAGGCTCGGGACACGGCGGAACTGCCGGAGGCCTCGGGCGAGGCGATCGCCCGTGAGTTCGAGCGTTACCTGCGGCGGCGCGAGCCCGGCTCGGGCCCGGGGGTGGCCACGGAGGGCGGCGAGTTCCTGCGGGATTCCGGGGGCGGTCGGACCCGTCCGCCGAAACCGGACCAGCCGGGCCCGGAAGCGGTCCCGGGTGCGGAGCCGTCCGGTCCCGCGGAGGAGGACGGCGGGGACGGGAACGGCTCCGAAGAGGAGTAGGCGTGCGGGAGGGGTGGTGCGACCACCCCTCCCGCACGCGTTCGGCCCGGGGAGCAGAGGGGTCAGGCGCAGCGGAACCGGGCCGCCGCCCAGTCGCCGTGGTCACCGCTCTTGGATCCGTTGGTGTCCGTGATGCGGAGCCTGACGTGCCGGGCGCCGGTCACGTCGACGTCCACCGGCACCGTCGCGGAGGCACCGGTGAGCCGGGGCGAGGTCCACAGGACCCGGCCGTCCGCCTCGACGGAGAAGGCCACGTCCCCGTAGCCGTCGATCTCGTCGTCGATGCCGACGTCGGCGGTGAACGCGGTGCACCGGCCGCCGAGGTAGACCTCGATGTCGGAGTCGGCGTGGGCGCCGATGCCCTTCTCGTAGGTCTTCCCGGCCAGGGTGAGGACGTGGCCGTCCGCGGCGCCCGACTCGCCGTTGGAACGGTCGCGCTCGGGCGGTCCCCAGCCGTTGCTCGCGCGGAGCCACACGAGGTCGCTGGCCCAGGCGTCGCTCATCGGCGCCGGGGGCATCACTCCGACGGCGAACCTCTGGACGGACGTGCGGTCGACGCCCGCCGCACGGTGGCGGACGGTGGCGGTGAGGGTGTCCTCGCCGGGCTCCGCGTCCGCCGCCGGGGTGACGGCGACCTCGACCCGGCGGGTGGTGCCGGCCCGGACGCGGGCGAGGGAGGCCGGCGGGGTGACCCGCCAGCCGGCCGGAACGTCCAGGGACACCCGTACGTCGGTGGCGTCCCGGGTGCCGGCGGTGACGTCCACCGCGACGGTGCCGGGGGTGCCGGCGCCGAGCTCCTGGCCGCTGGGGACGGCGAGGACGGCGGAGGCGCCGGGGACGGCACCGCCGACGGCGCTGGTGTCGGTCAGGCGCAGCTCGAAGCCTCGGTCGGTGGACAGGGCGGTGGTCTTCACGCGGACCACTCCCCCGCGCTCGTCGCGGTCGTACCACCAGCCCCGGTCCGCGGCGTCGAAGGCGGCGCGGGAGGTGAGGGCCGGCAGCTTGGCGCCGTCGAGCCGGACGGTGCGGGGGGCGTCGCCGGTGTGGACGGTGAAGGCGTACGGTCGGGCGGCCGGCTTGCCGGTGTACGTGCCGACGCTCGCGCCGATGCGGATGCTGACGTCGCCGGGGCCGGATTCCGGGGCGCTGACGTCGGCGCGCTGGATGGCGTACCGGCCGGTGCGGTGCTCGCGGGTGACGCCGTCGTCCTCGTACAGTTCGAAGGAGGAGTTCCCCTCCGGGTACACGTCCCAGGCGACGGGGTCACCGGGGGCGCGGTCCTGGTAGGACCGGATGGCCCCCGGCCACAGGGGGACGACCGCCCCGGCCCGGACGAAGAGGGGCAGGGTGTCCAGCGGGGCGCCGTAGCCGTCGACGGTGACGGGGCCCCGGTAGGTGCGCCCGCTCCAGTAATCGATCCAGGTGCCCTCCGGGAGGTAGATGCCGTCGCGCTCGACGGCGTCCCGGTAGACGGGGGCGACGAGGAAGTCCTCGCCGCTGAGGAACTCGTACTTCGCCGCGTCGGTCGCGGCCTTCGGGTCGTCCGGGTACTCCAGGGCGAGGGGCCGGGCGAGGCCGATGCCGGTCTCGGTGGCCCGGTGGGCGTGGCTGTAGATGTAGGGCAGCAGGGCCTCGTGGAGCTTGAGGGAGGCACGGTTGATGCTGGTGTAGGGCTCGCCGTACCGGAAGGGCTGCTTGTCGTTGGCGGCCCAGCCGTCCATGGTCATCGTGACCGGCAGGAAGGTCTTCCACTGGAGGTCGCGGGCGTAGGTCTTGGCGCTGCCTCCGAAGATGCCGTCGACGTCACCGGTGGTGTAGGCGAGTCCGGACATGGAAGCGCCCGCGTAGGTGGGTATCTGCCAGCGGATGTACTCCCAGCTTCCGGACTGGTCGCCGGACCACTGGACGCCGCAGCGCTGCGCTCCCGACCAGCTCTCGGGTGCCCAGGTGAAGCCGCGGGCGTCGCTGTTGGCCTCGATGCCGGCGTGGGCGTCCTTGCAGCCGTCGAGGGCGAACTTGTAGCCCTCGCCGACCCAGGCGACGTCGAGTTTGGCGACCCGCTGGCCGGCCCTGACCTGCTCGCCGAGGCGGGCGATGCCGTCCTCGGTCCACAGCCCGAGCTTCATGTTCCGCTCGCCGAGTCCCGCAGAGGTCTCCGCGAGGTTCTCGTAGCCGCAGCCGTAGCCGTCGTTGACGAGCATCCAGCCGTTGGGCATGTCGTGGGCGACGTAGCCGTCGGCGACCTCGAGGGCGTCGAGGGTGTGGCGCTCGCCGCGGTTGGCGTTGTGGAGGTAGCAGTCGGCGTCGCCGATCTCCAGGCCGTACACGGGGGGCATGAAGGGCTTGCCGGTGAGCCGGGTGTACTGGCCGATGACGTCCTTGAGGGCGTCACGGCCGCTGCCGGTGAAGTAGTAGGCGTCGAAGCGTCGTTCCTCGGCGCTGGTGGTGACGGGCTCGGTGAAGGCGTAGGTGTTGGGGGCGTAGGTGTTGCGGTAGACGCCGTAACCGGCGGAGGAGAGGTAGAAGGGGACGGAGTTGGGGTGGCCTCCGTCGTTCCAGTTGTAGTCGACGCCGACCTCGACGGTCCTGCCGCGGTGGGAGGTGTTGCCGCGGCCGTTCTGCATGCCGGCGCCGTAGAACTGCTCGTCGGCGCCGCGGGCGAGGGTCTGGACGGTGCGGTCCCGGTTCCAACTGAGGCCCCGGGTCTCGTTCCAGAGCGGGGTGCCGTCGGAGCGCACGGCCGCGAAGCGCAGCGGTGACTTGGTGACGCGGAGGGTCACTTCGGCGGTGCCGAGTTCGTAGCGGTCGCCGAGGTCGCGCCAGTGGGTGGTCGGCGGCGGCCCCTGGGGCAGCGTGATGTCGGTGCCGGTGGGGTCGGTGAACGTGCCGTCGGGGGCGAGTTCGATGCGGAAGGTGTCGGCGGTGACGAAGGAGACGCGGGCCTCCGTACGGCCGGCGGTCAGCCGGTAGACGGCTCCGTCGGCGGCGAAGCCGGTGACCTCTCCGACCGTGGTGTCCGGGTTGTCGATGGGCTCTGCCGTGGCACTGCCACCGGGTCCCGCGAAGGCGGTGAGCAACCCGAGCAGTGCACCGGCAACTGCAGCTCTCATGCGCATTGATGATTGCATGTGGCTTCTTTAGCGCAGTTTCGAGCATTGCGACAGGACAAAAAGGAACCGCCCTCGGACTTCGTCTTGAAGTCCGAGGGCGGTTGGGCAGAAGGGAGTTGTTCCCGGCCGTCCGTTACAGGGCGACCCCGAGGAGCGCGTCGGCGGCCCGCGAAACGAGACCGGGCGCGGACTCGTCCGTGCCGCCTTCGGTCGCCTGGAGCGCGACCCAGCGGTCGACGGCGGCAAGTGCGGCGGGGGCGTCCAGGTCGTCGGCGAGCGCCTCGCGGAGTTCCTCGACGAGCGCGTCGGCGGGCGGCCCGTCGGGGCGCGAGACGGCCGCGCGCCAGCGCCCCAGCCGCTCCACGGCGTCCTGGAGGACCTGGTCGGTCCACTCCCAATCAGCGCGGTAGTGGTGGGAGAGGAGTGCCAGCCGGATGGCGGCCGGGTCGACGCCTTCGCGGCGCAGCGCGGAGACGAAGACCAGGTTGCCCTTGGACTTCGACATCTTCTCGCCGTTGAGCGCGACCATGCCGGCGTGCACGTACGCCTTGGCCATCGGGTACTCGCCCGTGAGGGTCTGGGCGTGGGAGGCACCCATCTCGTGGTGCGGGAAGATCAGGTCCGAGCCGCCGCCCTGGACGTCGAAGCCCATGCCGAGGTGGTCGAGGGCGATGGCGACGCACTCGATGTGCCAGCCGGGTCGGCCGGGGCCGAGGCTGGCGCCGTCCCAGCTCGGCTCGCCCTCGCGCGCGGCCGTCCAGAGCATCGGGTCGAGCGGGTTCTTCTTGCCGGGACGGTCCGGGTCGCCGCCCCGCTCCGCGGAGAGGTGGCGCATCAGCTCGGTGTCGTAGTTCGAGACCCGTCCGAAGTGCGGGTCCGCCTCGACGGAGAAGTAGACGTCACCGTCGAGCTCGTAGGCGGCTCCGGAGTCCCGGAGGCGCTCGACGAGGGGGACGATGCCCGGTATGGCCTCGACCGCACCGATGTAGTGCTGCGGGGGCAGCATCCGCAGGGCGGTCATGTCCTCGCGGAAGAGGGCGGTCTCGCGCTCGGCGAGGCCGACCCAGTCGATGCCGTCCCGGATCGCGCGCTCCAGGAGCGGGTCGTCGACGTCCGTCACGTTCTGGACGTAGTGGACCTGCCGCTTGGTGTCGAGCCACACGCGCTGCACGAGGTCGAACGCGTTGTAGGTCGCCGCGTGACCCATGTGGGTCGCGTCGTAGGGCGTGATGCCGCAGACGTAGATGCGGGCGACGGGGCCGGGGGCGAGGGTCACTCGTCCGCCGGTCGCGGTGTCGTGGATCCGGAGGTCGCGGCCCTTGCCGGGAAGGGCGGGGACCTCAGAAGCGGGCCAGGCATGCATGAGCCGAGCGTAACCGGACAGGTGTTCCGGATACGAACCGGATCAGGGATCTTGACCGATTAGGTGCTCTTGCGGGAAGGCCGTGTCCGTGCATACCCCCAGGGGTGCACGCCTCGGCCGGGGATCCGACCGAAAACGCACGGCTGCGGGCGTGAGCGGGATCTCACACGGGAGGCCACGGGATCGGGGGCCAGTGCCCCGACGGCTCCGGATGCCGTCCGCTCTCCCTCAGCGCCCCCACACGGGCCCGCAGCGCGTCCACCTCGGCGCCGGTCAGCAACTCGGCCAGACGGGTGAGGAGCGGCTCCTCGGGCGCCAACGAACGGTGGAGCCCGTCGAGGACCTCCAGGGCCTCCGCGGTCAGTTCCTCGCCCGCCCAGCCCCACAGCAGGGTCCGCAGCTTGTCGTCGACGTGGAAGCTGACCCCGTGGTCGATGCCGTACAGGCGTCCGCCGGGCGCGGGGAGCAGGTGGCCGCCCTTGCGGTCACCGTTGTTGATGACGGCGTCCAGGACGGCGAGCCTCCGGAGCCCGGGGGTGTCGGCGTGGACGAGGAGCGCCGTGCGCCCCTCGCCGACCTCGGCGGGTCCGACCGCCCGCCACCCGTCGCCGGGCTCGTCCTCGTCCGTGAGGGCGAGCAAGGGAGCCCCGGGGTCCGCCTCGATCCACAACTGGACCATGCCCGGTCCGTACAGGCCGTCGCGGAGCACCGTCGGCGGGACCAGGCCCCAGCCGGTGGCCTCCGAGACCTCGTACGCGGCGACCTCGCGCTGGGCGAGGGTGCCGTCGGGGAAGTCCCAGAGCGGCTGTTCTCCCGCAACCGGTTTGTAGACGCAGGCGGCCTCACGGCCCCCGTGGGCGAGGGAGCAGTAGAGCACGGCGTTGGACGCCTCGCGGACCCGACCGCGCACGGTCAGCTCACCGTGGAGGAGCAGTTCGGCGTCCGACGGGGTCGAGGGGCTGCTGCTCATGCTCCGCGGCGGTATCCGTTCTGGCGGGGACAGACGTGCCCCTCGGGGTCGAGCGGCAGGCTGCACAGGGGACACGGCGGCCGGCCCGCGTTGACGACGTCCAGGGCGCGCTTGGCGAAGGAACGCGCCTGGGCTCCGGTGAGCCGGACGCGGAGCATCGGCGGACCGTTCTCCTCGTCCTGGAGCAGCCGCTCCTCGGCCTCGGCGAGGTCCTCCTCGGAGTCCACGTCGAGCTCGACGAGCGCCTGCGCCTCAACGATCATGCGCTGTTCCTCGCCGTCCCAGGCGAGGGCCATGGTGCCGACCCGGAACTCCTCCTCGACCGGCACGTCGAGCGGTGCGGTGTCCGCGATCTCGGCGGGCGCGACGGCCGGTACGGGCGCATTGCCCCCGGTGCGGCGGACCACCTCGTCGAGGAGCTCGTCCATGCGCTCGGCCAAGGCCGCGACCTGCGCCTTCTCCAGGGCGACGCTGGTGACCCGGCCGCCGGCGGACGCCTGGAGGAAGAACGTACGGCGGCCAGGCAGCCCGACCGTGCCGGCCACGAAACGCTCCGGTGGGTCGTAGAGGTACACCTGACGGGACACGTTCCCGGCTCCCTTGGCTCTCGACGGTCGTACGACAACGGCGCGTCCACCCTACTGCGCAAAGGGATCACGGTGCGCCCGCACCGCCACCGACCTCGGCCGTCCCCCTGCCATCGGGGTGCTCGCGTGGCGCGAAACCGGCGAAGTCCCCGGTGTCGCCGAGGCGGAGGAGGAAGGGGCGCACCCGGGTGTAGCGGATCGCGCTGACCGAGCAGGGGTCGACGTGGAGACGTTGGAAGAGGTCCAGGTGGAGGCCGAGCGCATCGGCGACGATCGCCTTCACGATGTCGCCGTGGGAACATATGAGGTACGTGGCGTCCTCGCCGTGCTCGGCCTCGATCCGGACGTTCCACTCCCGTACGGCCTCGACGGCGCGCTGTTGCATGGCGCGCATGGACTCACCGCCCGGGAAGGCGGCGGCGGAGGCATGCGCCTGGACGACCTCCATCAGGGGCTCCTCGTTGAGTTCGGACAGCTTGCGACCGGACCAGTCTCCGTAGTCACACTCGCTGATCCGGTCCTCGACGTGGAGCGGAAGGTCCGGGCGGGCGTCCAGGAGCGGCCCCAGGGTCTCCCGGCAGCGCTGGAGGGGGCTGGTGACGGCGGCGGCGAGCGGGATGTCCGCGAGGCGCCCGGGCAGCGCGGCGGCCTGCCCGGCGCCGCGCTCGTCGAGCGCGATCCCGGGCAGGCGCCCGGCGAGGACCCCGGAGGTGTTGGCGGTGGAACGTCCGTGCCGGACGAGGATCAACGTGGCCATGGGCGCCAGCGTAGAGCGCCGCACACGTGCGGCGCGCTGCCGTACGGGGGACAATGCGCCGCGTGATCGTGGACTCTGCCATTTACCGGGACGGGCGCCGCTCGGACGGCCCCGCCGACCTCTCCCACGCCCTGGCGGAGGCACGGGCGGCGGGGGACGCGTTCCTGTGGGTCGGGCTGCACGAACCCTCCGCGGCGGAGTTCGACCACGTCGCCTCGGAGTTCGCGCTGCATCCGCTGGCCGTCGAGGACGCCTTGAAGGCCCACCAGCGACCCAAGCTGGAGGTCTACGACGACTCGCTCTTCGTCGTGCTCAAACCGATCGTGTACGAGCCGCAGAGCGACCGGGTCTCCTCCGGCGAGCTGATGGTGTTCATGGGCGACTCGTTCGTGGTGACGGTCCGGCACGGCGAGGGCGCGCCGCTGGCCGAGGTGCGCCGACGCCTGGAAGCCGATCCGGAGGTCCTGAAGCACGGCCCCACGGCGGTGTTGTACGCGGTGAGCGATGCGATCGTGGACCACTACCTGGACGTGGCGGGCGAACTCCAGGTTGACCTGGAGCAGTTGGAGGCGGACGTCTTCGCACCCAGCGGGGGCAATCCGGCCAACACCGCGGAGCGGATCTACACGGCGAAGCGGCAGGTGCTGGAGTTCCGGCGGGCGAGCGGTCCGCTGGCGGGGCCGATGGCCCGGCTGACGGCAGGTTCGGTGCCGTTCGTGAACGAACGTTCCCAGCCGTTCTTCCGGGACGTCAACGACCACCTGCTGCGTTCCAACGAACAGGTGGAGGGGCTCGACCGGCTCCTCTCCGACGTGCTCTCGGCCCATCTGGCACAGATGGGGGTGCGGCAGAACGACGACATGCGGAAGATCTCCGCCTGGGCGGCCATGGCCGCGGTCCCCACGATGGTCGCGGGGATCTACGGGATGAACTTCACGCACATGCCGGAGCTGCACTGGGCCGGCTCGTACCCGGTGGTGATCGTGTTGATGGCGGGGATCGTCGCCGCGCTGTACCGGGTGTTCAAGCGACGCGGCTGGATGTGACGCCGGCCCCGGGCCCTCAGAGGGCGGGGGCGGGGGCCCCGGCGCCGCCGAGGGCGTTCCGGCGGTCGGGCATCTTCAGGTCGACCATCCGGTGCCAGCCCGCGGCCCGCTCCCACACGTACATGCCGTGGATCCCAGCGGCGAGGGCGAACGCCTTGGGCTTGGACCAGCCCAGGATCCGGCCCATGTGGCGCATGACGGCGAGGCTGACGTCACGGTAGACCCGGATCTCGGCGAGGGCCGACTCCCGCAGGGTCCTCTGGATGAGGCGGCCGTGGCCCTGGCGGGCGAGCCCGAGCAGCTCCTCGTGGCAGTAGGCGAGGTGGTTGGCCTCGTCGTTGTCGATCATGTGGATGGCCTTGCCCAGTTCCGGGTGGTCCCCGAAGTGCGTGACGAGCATGTCCATCTGGTCGGCGGCGCGCTGCTCGGTGACCCGGCTGTGGGCGAGGTAGACGATGACGTCCTCCTCGGTGAGCGGCCGGTCGGCGCGGAGCTTCTCGTGCGCCAGGCCGATGCCGCGCCGCTCCAGCAGCATCGTGTAGTCGGTGTCGGGAGGCACCGGGACGGGTTCGAGACCGCGCTTCTTCATCAGGGCGTTGAAGATCCGACCGTGTTTGTCCTCGTCTGCGCCGTGCCGGGTGATCTTGGGCGCGAGCGCACGCATGCCGGGTGCGACGAGGGCCGCGATCCGGGCGTTCTCCCAGCCGCCCTGGGACTCGCCGCTCGCGGCGATGGAGCAGAAGAGCCGGAAGGACTCGTCGTTGTCGATGATTTCCTGGAACAGCCCCTTGGCCGTGAGCATCGCCGCCACCTCCGTGCGGACGTCCACACTCCGGTACGCCCGAGGAAGTCAGTCAAGTGGGGTCCCGGGCGATGGGCAACACGAGCGCCCGGGCGCTCGGCCGAAGGAGTGAGGCGCGGGGCCGTAACCGAAGGCCCGGCGGCGCGTTGTGCTGCATGACGGCCGTGGCGGGGAAGACCCCCGAGCCCCCACCACGGCCGCAGGCTTCCCGAGGAGCGCCCCGTCATCCGCGGTGGACCGGCACACGGGGCCGCCGTGCGGTGCACCGCACGGCGGAGGACCGTCCCCGTACCGGGCGCATCCAGGTGGCCCGTCCCGCCGTCCCTGGCGGGGTGCCGCAGCGGTGCGCCCACCGGGGACGGCGGGACGGTGCTCAGGCCAGCCCGGCCCGCTCCGAGGCCTCGACGCCGGCGCGCAGGGCGGCCAGCCGTTCGTCGAGGGTGAAGCCGGCAGGTGCGAGCGTGAGGGTGGTGACGCCGGCCTCCGCGTAGGCCGTCATCCGCTCGGCGATCCGCTCGACGGACCCCAACAGGGCGGTCTGGTCGATCAGGGACTGGGGCACCGCGGCAGCGGCCCCCGCCTTGTCGCCGGCCAGGTACTTGTCCTGGATCTCGGAGGCCTCCTTCTCGTACCCCATGCGCTGTGCGAGCTGGTTGTAGAAGTTCTGCTTGCGGCTACCCATGCCCCCGACGTACAGCGCGGTGTACGGGCGGAAGACGTCGGCGAGCGCGTCGACGTCCTCGCCGAGGGCCAGCGGCAGGGTCGGGCAGACGTCGAAGCCGTCCATGGTCAGTCCGGCCTTCTCCCGGCCCGCGCGCAGGTGCCGCAACGCGGTCTCCTCCAGGTGCTCGGCGGAGGGGAAGATCAGCAGTGCGCCGTCGGCGATCTCACCGGTCTGCTCCAGGTTCTTGGGGCCGATCGCGGCGATGTAGAGCGGGATGTGCTCGCGCTGCGGGTGGACGGTGAGCCTGATGGGCTTGCCGGGGCCGCCGGGGAGCGGCAGGGTCCAGTGCTCGCCCTCGTAGCTGAGCCGCTCCCGGGTCATCGCCTTGCGGACGATCTCGACGTACTCACGGGTCCGGGCGAGCGGCTTGTCGAACTTCACGCCGTACCAGCCCTCGGAGACCTGGGGCCCCGACACCCCGAGGCCGAGGCGGAAGCGACCGCCGCTGAGCGAATCGAGGGTGGCGGCCGTCATCGCCGTCATCGCCGGCTGACGGGCCGGGATCTGCATGATCGCGGAACCGACGTCGATCCGCTCGGTCTTCGCAGCCACCCAGGAGAGGACCGTGGGGGCGTCGGAGCCGTAGGCCTCGGCGGCCCAGCAGACGTCGTAGCCGAGGCGGTCCGCCTCCTGGGCGACGGCGAGGTTGTCGCCGTCCATGCCGGCGCCCCAGTAGCCGAGGTTGATGCCGAGCCGCATTCCACGCACCCCTTACCCATCGGTAACGTCCCTGTGTGCGGGACTCTAGCGCGCGCACCGGGCATCCGTCAGGAAGCCGTTGCCCACGGGTTCTCTCCGCGTGCTGTCATGGCCAGTACTCTCGCGGCCATGGAGCAGAGGCATCTCGGACGGACCGGCCTGCGCGTGTCACGCATCGGACTCGGCACCCTCACCTGGGGGCGGGACACCGACGAGCACGACGCCGCGGAGCAGTTGAAGTCGTTCTGGGACGCGGGCGGCACGCTCGTGGACACCGCCGACGTGTACGGCGGCGGCGAGGCGGAGCACCTGCTCGGGCGCCTGATGGAGCGCCTGGTGCCCCGGCACGATCTCGTCCTGTCCACCAAGGCGGGCAGCGTCCCGGACCCCGACCGGCGCACGGACGGCTCGCGCGGCCACCTGCTCGCCGCCCTCGACGCCTCGCTCGCCCGGCTGGGCACCGACCACGTGGACCTCTGGCAGCTGCACGCCTTCGACCCGTACACGCCCCTGGAGGAGTCGCTCCAGGCCCTCGACATCGCGGTGCGCAGCGGCCGGGCGCGGTACGCGGGCGTGGCGAACTTCTGCGGCTGGCAGCTCGCCAAGGCAGGCACCTGGCAGCTCGGCGGCGACCGGACCCGGCTCGCCGGTGCCCAACTGGAGTACTCGCTGCTCCAACGGGGCGTCGAGCGCGAGGTGCTGCCGGCCGCGCTGGACCTGGGGATGGGCCTGCTGCCCTCCTCCCCGCTCGGGCGCGGGGTCCTGACGGGGAAGTACCGCAGCGGCACCCCGGCGGACTCGCGGGGCGCCTCGGAGACCATGGCCCCGTTCGTGGAGCCGTACCTGGACGAGGCGGCGAGCCGCATCGTCGACGCGGTGACCACGGCGGCCGACGGGCTCGCGACGACCCCGCTCCACGTCGCGCTCGCCTGGGTGCGGGACCGCCCCGGAGTGGCCGCACCGATCGTCGGCGCGCGCACGGCACGGCAGCTCACGGCCGCATTGTCGGTGGAGACCCTTAGTCTTCCTGACGAGATCTGTCGGGCGCTGGACGACGTGTCGGCGCCCGTGCACCGTTATCCGGATCACGACTGGAGCACCTTGTGACCGAGCCTTCCGGGGAGACCGCGCCCGAGGCCGTGGAGCCCGCCGAGGACCAGCAGGAGGGAGCCGTCGAGGCGCAGGGCACCGACACGGACGAGGAGCCCGCCGCACGGGCGACGCCGCCCGGAAAACCGGATTCCGCCGGGGAACCGGATTCCGCCGAGGAGTCGGGTGCGGCCGAGGAGTCGGGTGCGGCCGACGGCTCCGACGCGCCCGGGGTGAGCGAGGCCCAGGCCGAACTGGCCGCGCAGCGCGAACTACGGGCGAAGATCGAGGCGCGGAAGGCCGGGCGGGACGGCCCGGTTGCGAGCGGCGCCAAGCTCAGCGGCACGGCGGCCGACCTCTTGGCGGCGGTCCGGGCCGTGGAGGGGGGCACCGCACCGGCCGGCACGTTCTACGGGGCCGTCGAGCCCGAGCCCGAGCCCCGCCGCCCCGCCGCCGGAACGCCCCCCACGACGACCGTGCGCCCCTCCGCCCCGGAGCGCACCGCGGACCCTGCCCCCACCACCACGGCCGCGGTGCGCGCGGTGCTCCTCGAAGGGGGCGCTCCGGAGGCGCTGGCGGCCCGGGCCGCCGCCGCGCTCGGCGAGGGCGCAGCCGCGGCGCTGCGCGAGGACCCCTGGCAGCTGCTGGCGGTGCCCGGGGTCCGGCCGGAACGGGCCGACGGTTTCGCACGGGCGCTGCTCGGTCCTGCCTGCGGTCCCGACGACCCGCGCCGGACGGTCTCCCTGACCGTGTGGCTGCTGGAGCGGGCCGCCCTCCAGGGGCACACCGCCCTGGAGGTCCGGGCCGTGTGCGCCGGGCTCGCCGAGCACGCGGTGCCCGATCCCGAGCGGGCCGTGGAGACGGCGGTCTCCGAGGGTGCGGTCCTCCTCTTCCAGGAGGATGACGAGACGGCCCCGGGCGCCGAGGGCGCCGAGCACGCCGAGGAACAGACGGAGGGGTCCGCCGCGCCGGAGGAGCCGGGCGAACCCGTACTGCTCGGCCTGGACCGGTACGCACTGGCGGAGGAGAGCCTCGCGGAGGGCTTCGCCCGGCTGGTGCGGACGGTGGAGGCGGACGTCTGGGAGGGCGGCGAACTGGAACGCGCCACCGGTGCGCACGGCCTGGTGCTGCACACCGGCGGCGAGGCCGCCCGTGCCGAGCCGGTGGCGCTGGCGGCGACCGCCCGTGACCGTGGACTGCGCACCCTGGTCGCCGTCCACGGCGAGGGTGCGCGACGCGCCCTGGCCGCTGCGGGCACGGAGGCGGTGACGGTCGCCGCCGTGCTGTCGGGGGCCGCGGGTCCGGGCCGGGACGAGGACGGCGCCCTCGCCCTCGACCTGCTCGTGGTGCTCGACGCGCCCCAGCTGGACGTGGAGACCGGCGTCGGACTCGTGGAGTCCCTGCCGGATGGCTGCCGTCTCGTGCTGAGCGGCGATCCCGAGGTGCTCGGCGCGCCGGGGGCCGGCCGGGTCTTCGCGGACCTGCTGGCGGCGCGGGTGTGCCCGCGGGTCGCCTCGCGCCTCCCCGATCCGGGGCCGCTCGGCGAACTGGTGTCGGGGATCGGGATCGGCGAGCTGAACCAGGTCGAGGCCCCCGGCAAGGAGGTCGTGATCGTGCCGGTGCGGGACGCGGGCGAAGCGGTGCACCGTGCGGTCCAGCTGGTGGCGGACTCGGTGCCGCGGGTGATCGGGGTACCGCCTGAGGAGACGCAGGTGGTCACCGTCGGCCACGGCGGTTCCGCCGGAACGCGTGCGCTGAACACCGCCCTGAAGCAGCGGCTCAACCCCGGGCCGGGCCGGTTCGGCGGCTACGACCCCGGGGACCGGGTGGCGTACACGCCCGCGCCGGGACGGACGGTGACGGGCACGGTCCTGTCAGCCGGTGCCGAGGGGCTGCGACTGCGCTGCGGGGACGAGGAGCTCCTCGTGCCGGTGGAACGGGTGGCAGCCGTGCTGCGGCACGGCTGGGCTCTCACGGCGCACCAGGCGGGCGGCACCCGTTGGCCCGCAGTGGTCGTGGTGCTGCCCGGGGACGCGGTGGGCGGCCTGAGCCGACCGTGGGTGTACACGGCCTTCGGGCGGGCGGAGCGACATCTGTCGGTCGTGCACGGCGTGGAGCAGGCCCTGGTGCGTGCGGTGGCCGAGGGGGTGGCCCCGGAGCCCACGACACGGCTCCGCCCCCTTCTGGAGGGGCTGCTGGCTGCCGAGGAGGGTTAGCGGCCGGAGGGGAGAACGAAAGGAGGGGCGGGGCACCAGACCTGGCGCCCCGCCCCTCCTCCCCCTCGCCCCGTCTCGTCTCGTTCCGTCAGCTTTCCGCGCCGCGGACCACCACGGGCTCGGGCTCGGGCTCGTCGTCCTCATCGAAGACGGAGCTGACGTCGAAGCGGCAGACGATCCGCTCCGGATCGGCCTGGTCGAAGGGGGCGTTGAGCCACTCCCCCGGTTCCGGGAGTTCCTCGGCCGCGGTGACCCAAAGCGTGGAGTCGCCCTCCTCAAGACCGAAGTCCTTGTGTCGGGAGGCGATCTCGTCCGGTTCGTACTCGTTGAAGAGCACGCCGAGCGCGGCCAGCGGCGAGAGACCGGCCCGGTTCGCCGCCCGGGCGGCGGCTTCGTCGCCGTCGAGCGCGGCGACGCGACGCGCCTGGGCGAGCAGCCGCTGTGGTTCGGCCACGGCGTAGTCGCGGCGGATCAGGAGGCTGACGGCATGGGGCTCGTCAGGCCCGGCGTAGGGCGGCAGGGCGCCGTCGGCTCCGGGGATCTCGAAGGGCGTGACCTCGTCGTAGCGGTCGTAGAGGATCTCGTCGTAGGCCTCGGCGGCAGCGGCGAGGTCGTTGAAGGCTTCGTAGACGGCCGTGTCGTCGTCCCCCGTGCGGCGTTCGACCGCCGCGAGGTGACGGTCCAGTGCGGTCTTGACCGCCTCTGCGGCGGCACGTACCTCGGCAGCGGTGGGCTGCGCAGCATCAGACATGGGACAGACGCTATCCGTACCGGGCCGGTGCCCGCACAATAGATGCGATGCCGGAATACGAATTCGTCGACGTGTACGTGCCGCGCGGTGTCTCCCGCAAGGAGGCCGCACGGCTGCTGACCGACCATGCCGAGTACGGACACTGGGAGTTGGACCGTCTGAGCCTGCACCGGGACGGGAGCCGCAGAGTACGGCTGAAGCGGCGGATCATCCGCCAGGTCCGGGCGACCTGGTAGCGGGAACCATTCCACGAGCAGGGGCCCCGCGGTGTGCGGGGCCCCCGTGCGTGGCGGACGCGTCCGGCGGGGCTCAGGCCGCGGCGCGGGCCCGGCGGTAGATCAGCGAACCGGCGAGCAGCAGCCCTGCACCGGCGGGAACGATCAGGCCGAGCGGACCGGCGCCCGTGTCGGCGAGCTCCTCCATGGCACGCGGCTGGGTGACGACCTGCACACCGGGAGCGTTCGGCCCGCTCTCATTGCCCGGGGTGCCCGGCTGTCCGGGGGTGCCGGGGTTCCCTGGAGTGCCCGGGTTCTCGGGGGTGCCGGGGTTCTCGGGGGTGCCCGGGGTGCCGGGGTTGCCCGGGGTGCCGGGGTTCTCGGGAGTACCCGGATTCTCGGGAGTACCCGGATTCTCGGGGGTGCCCGGGTTCCCGGGGGTCTCCGGCGTCTCCTCCCCGTACCCCGTGTCCCCGCCGTTCGTGCAGTCGTTGCCCGCGGCGGCGTTGCCCAGGCCGACTCCCGTGACGTTGTTGCCGCACGCGTTCACCGGCACGTCGATCGGCACCTGGACGTTGTTGCCGGAGCCCACGCCGGGAGAGTCACCGGTGTGCGCTCCGGCGGAAGAACCGCTTCCCGACGGGGAGGTGTTGGCACAGCTGTTGCCCATCGCCGGGTTGAGCAGCCCGACGACGTTGACGGTGTTCCCGCAGGCGTTCACCGGCACGTGCACCGGGACCTGGACGGAATTTCCGGACGCGACGCCCGGGGAATGGGTGGCCGTACCGTAGGCGCCGGAGTCGGCCTGTGCGTAGCCGCCGACGGCGGCGAAGACGCCTCCGGCTGCCGCGACGGTGATGAGACCCTTGCGTGTGACCTGTCGCATAGTTCGTTTCCTGCCTGCTCGGCTTCGAAAGAGTGCCACCGGGCGAAGCGCCCGGGGCGGAAATGGCCACCGGCCCCGGAGTGCATGGCACGCACTCCGGGGCCGGGCCGGCTCACACCCTCACGGGGCGAGGCACAACGTCAGGCGTTGACGCAGGTGTTGCCGAAGGCGGGGTTCAGCAGGCCGATCACGGAGACCGTGTTGCCGCACACGTTCACGGGGACGTGAACGGGAACCTGGACGACGTTGCCCGAGAGCACGCCGGGGGAACCGATGGCGGCACCCTGGGCACCCGCGTCGGCAACGGCCATGCCCGCGCCCGCGAGAACGAGACCGCCGGTGGCAGCCGCAGCAGCGACGACCTTCTTGATCATTATTCCTCCTAGTTGGCAATGCGGTCCCAGCCGCGGACCGCATCACCTGTAACGAGGGGGAGTGGTGGGAGCTACGAGCCCCCCGGCGCATTCACCCTTTCCGGTCACGCACAAACGCGTGGTCGAATTCAGCAGGCGTCGAGGAAGCGGTCCAGGACGCGGACGCCGAACCTGAGGCCGTCGACCGGGACGCGCTCGTCCACGCCGTGGAACATTCCCGCGAAGTCGAGCTCGGGCGGCAGCTGGAGCGGGGCGAAGCCGAAGCAGCGGATGCCGAGGTCGTCGAAGGACTTGGCGTCGGTACCGCCGGAAAGCATGTACGGCACGGCACGGGCGATCGGGTCCTCGGCGCGCAGCGCCAACTGCATGGCGTCCACCAGGGCGCCGTCGAAGCTGGTCTCCAGGGCCTTGTCGCCGTGCACGTCCTCGCGCTTCACCCGGGGGCCGAGGATCCGGTCGAGGTCGGCCAGGAACTCCTCCTCGTACCCGGGCAGGAAGCGGCCGTCGACGTGCGCGGTGGCCTGGCCGGGAATCACGTTCACCTTGTATCCGGCGCCGAGCATGGTGGGGGCGGCCGAGTTGCGGAGGGTGGCCCCGACCATCTTGGCGATGCCGCCCAGCTTGGCCAGGGTGGCGTCCATGTCCTCGGGGTCGAGCGGGGTGCCCAGGGCGTCGGAGAGCTCGTCCAGGAAGGACCGCACGGTCTTGGTGACCCTCACCGGCCACTGGTGGCGGCCGAGGCGGCCCACCGCCTCGCAGAGCTCCGTGATGGCGTTGTCGTCGTTGGTCATGGAGCCGTGGCCGGCCGTGCCCTCGACGGTGAGCCGCATCCAGTGCATGCCCTTCTGCGCGGTCTCGACCAGGTAGAGCCGCAGGTTCTCGTTGACCGTGAAGGAGAAGCCACCGACCTCGCCGATCGCCTCCGTGACCCCGTCGAAGAGGTCCCGGTGCTTGTCGACCAGGTGCCGGGCGCCGTAGGTGCCGCCGGCCTCCTCGTCGGCGAGGAAGGCGAGGACGACGTCACGCGGGGGCTTGCGCCCGCTGCGCAACCTGTCCCGCACGACCGCGAGGGTCATCGCGTCCATGTCCTTCATGTCGACCGCACCGCGACCCCAGACGCAGCCGTCGGCGACCTCCCCCGAGAAGGGGTGGTGGGTCCAGTCCTCGGCATTGGCCGGAACGACGTCGGTGTGGCCGTGGATGAGGAGGGCCGGGCGCGACGGGTCCTCGCCCTCGATCCGGGCCACGGTGGAGGCCCTCCCCCTGTGCGACTCGATGATCTTGGGTTCGAGCCCGACCTCTGCGAGCTTCTCGGCGACGTACTCCGCCGCCGCCCGCTCCCCCGGGCCGGAATGGTCTCCGTAGTTGCTGGTGTCGATGCGGATGAGGTCACGGCAGAGGTCCACCACCTCGTCCTCGCCGCTGATGCTCCGGGCGGTCTTCGACTCGCTCACGCTACTTCCTCCCACTACGTGCCCCACGTGATGACTGGTGGTCGCCCCCATCCTCCCGCGCGGCCCCCTCGACCCCCAAGGGCGCCGGTCGACCGGCATCCGGCTGTCGTACGGCCACGGGGGGATGAACGGGGATGGTGATCGACCCGTCCGAATGTTTGCTATGGTTTTCCTCGTCGGAAGGGCCCAGCGGCCGGGAAGACAGACACCTTGTCCGGGTGGCGGAATGGCAGACGCGCTAGCTTGAGGTGCTAGTGCCCTTTATCGGGCGTGGGGGTTCAAGTCCCCCCTCGGACACCAGCGAAGGACCCCACGTCTCGTGGGGTCCTTCTCGTTACGTCGGTAGGACCGGTGCGGCGCAGAACCAAGGCCCCTTCTTCCCCCCTCCCCCAACGGGACGGGGTCGACCCGGTGCGGGTGCGGCTGCCCGAGGACCCCGAGCGGCTCTGGAAGACCGTGCGGGAGCACCTGATCGACCGGTACGCGGGCGCCATCGGCACCGAGCGGGTCGAGGAGATGCTGAAGAGCGGCCGTTTCGTGGGGACGGACGGGCCGGTGAACGGGGACGATCCGTACGCTGCGGGGCGGTACGTCTGGTTCCACCGGGATTTCCCCGCCGAGCGGCCCGTCCCCTTCGGGATCGGCGTGGTCTACCGGGACGAACGGATCGTGGTGGCCGACAAGCCGCACTTCCTGGCCACCATGCCACGGGGCCGGCACGTGACCGAGACCCTGCTCGCGCGACTCCGCAGGGAGCTGGCGCTGCCCGAGCTGCAACCCGCGCACCGGCTCGACCGACTCACCGCGGGGCTGGTGCTCTGCGTCGTACGGTCCGGCGACCGGGGTGCCTACCAGACGCTGTTCCGGGACCGGGCCGTGCGGAAGGAGTACGAGGCGGTGGCGCCGCACGACCCGGCGGTGGCGCTTCCGGTGACCGTGCGGAGCCGGATCGAGAAGGAGCGCGGGGTGATGGCCGCCCGGGAGGTGCCCGGTGAGATCAACGCCGAGAGCCGGATCGAACTGCTCGCGCACGCCGACGGGATCGGGCGGTACCGCTTGGTTCCGGTCACCGGACGGACCCATCAGCTGCGGGTCCACATGAACGGCCTCGGGCTGCCGATCCTGAACGACCCGATCTACCCGCGGGTCCGCCCGGACGGGCCGGAGGACTTCTCGCGTCCGCTGCACCTGCTGGCGCGGACGCTGGAGTTCACCGACCCGTTCACGGGTGGAGCGGTGCGCTTCGAGAGCCGCTCGACGCTCAGTGGCCCCGGTTGATCCACTCCTGGAGGTGCGGGGCCTCCGCTCCGATCGTGGTGGTGTCGCCGTGGCCCGTGCGCACGACGGTGTCCGCCGGCAGGGTGAGGAGCTTCTCGCGGATCGAGTCGACGATCGTCGGGAAGTCCGAGTAGGACCGGCCCGTCGCCCCGGGGCCGCCCCGGAAGAGGGTGTCTCCGGTGAAGACGGTGCCGAGGTCGGGGGCGTACAGGCAGACCGCCCCGGGAGCGTGCCCCGGGGTGTGGAGGACCGTGAGGTCGGTGCCCGCGATGGTGAGGACCTGACCGTCGGCGAGCTCGCCGTCGGGGCTGTGGTCGGGGTGGGTCAGCTTCCACAGCGGCTGGTCGGCCGGATGGAGCAGGATGCGGGCGCCGGTCGCGGCAGCGAGGGCGGGCGCCGCTCCGACGTGGTCGTCATGGGCATGGGTGCAGATGATCGCGCGCAGGGATCGGCCGTCGAGCGCGGCGAGGATCGCCTCGGCGTCATGGGCGGCGTCGATGACGACGGCCTCGGTGTCGTCGCCGACGATCCAGACGTTGTTGTCGACCTCCCAGGTGCCGCCGTCGAGGCTGAAGGTGCCGGAGGTGACCAGGTGGTCGATGCGGGCGGCCATCAGAGGACCACCACCGAGCGGAGGACGTCACCCTCGTGCATGCGGGCGAAGGCCTTCTCGACGTCACCGAGGCCGATGGTCTCGGTGACGAAGGCCCCGAGGTCGATGCGGCCCTGCTGGTGCAGGTCGACGAGCATCGGGAAGTCTCGGGACGGCAGGCAGTCCCCGTACCAGGAGGACTTGAGGGAGCCGCCCCGGCCGAAGACGTCGAGGAGCGGGAGTTCGAGCTTCGTCTCGGGGCTGGGGACGCCGACGAGGACGACGGTGCCGGCGAGGTCGCGGGCGTAGAAGGCCTGCCGGTACGTCTCCGGGAGGCCGACGGCCTCGATGACGACGTCGGCGCCGAAACCGCCGGTGAGCTCGCGGACGGCCTCGACGGGGTCGCTGGAACGGGAGTTGACCGTGTGGGTGGCGCCCATCTCGCGGGCCTTGTCCAGTTTCCGGTCGTCGATGTCGACGGCGATGATCTTCGCGGCTCCGGCGAGGCGGGAGCCGACGACGGCTGCGTCGCCGACCCCGCCGCAACCGATGACGGCGACGGTGTCGCCGCGACCGACGTTCCCGGTGTTGAGGGCGGCGCCGATGCCGGCCATGACGCCGCAGCCGAGGAGACCCGCGACTTCGGGGGCGACGGCCGGATCGACCTTGGTGCACTGGCCCGCGGCGACGAGGGTCTTCTCGGCGAAGGCGCCGATGCCGAGTGCCGGGGAGAGCTCCGTGCCGTCGAGCAGTGTCATCTTCTGCTGGGCGTTGTGGGTGGCGAAGCAGTACCAGGGGCGACCGCGGGTGCAGGCGCGGCAGTTCCCGCAGACGGCGCGCCAGTTGAGGATCACGAAGTCGCCGGGGGTGACGTCGGTGACGCCCTCGCCGACGGATTCGACGATCCCGGCGGCCTCGTGTCCGAGGAGGAAGGGGAAGTCGTCGTTGATCGCGCCCTGCTTGTAGTGGAGATCGGTGTGGCAGACCCCGCAGGCCTGGACCTTCACGACGGCCTCGCCGGGACCGGGATCGGGGATCACGATGGTCTCGACCCGTACCGGTTCGTTCTTGCCCGGGGCGACGACCCCCTGGACGTGCTGTGGCATCGCGAACTTCCCTTCCTCCGAACGGATCTTGTAAGGCTCCTGCGTACCACTATCTCCCGACAAAAGGCGAGACCCCCGCAGGCCGTGCCCGTGGGGGTCCCGCCACACCCCGTGGGGGGGGTCTCGGCCCTACTGCGCCGCAGCGTCCTCGCGGACCCGGCGGCGGACCAGGAACCAACCGCCGGTCAGGGCAGCCGCGATGAGCGGCAGACAGGCGACGGTGGTGCGGCCGACGCCGCCGTCCATCCACATCAGGACGAGGACGGACGCGAGGAAGCCCAGGGTCACGACCTGGGTGTACGGGGCCCAGGGCAGGGTGTAGCCGGGGCGGGTGACCTTGCCCTGCTCGGCGTTGCGCCAGAAGAGCAGGGAGCAGATCATGATCATCGCCCAGGTGCCGATGATGCCGATCGAGGCGAAGTTGAGGACCAGCTCGAAGGCTTCGCCGGGCATGACGTAGTTGAGGACGACGCCGAGGACGCCGAAGCCCGCGGTGAGCAGGATGCCGCCGTAGGGCACGCCCCCCTTGTTCATGACGCCGGTGAACTTGGGCGCGGAGCCGGCGAGCGACATGGAGCGCAGGATGCGTCCGGTGGAGTAGAGGCCCGAGTTGAGGCTGGAGAGGGCGGCGGTGAGGACGACGAGGTTCATCACGCCGGCGGCACCGGGGATGCCGAGCTTGTCGAAGACGGTGACGAAGGGGCTCTGGTCCCCCGAGTAAACGGTGTACGGGAGGATCAGCGCGAGCAGGACCACCGATCCGACGTAGAAGAGGCCCACCCGCCACATGATCGAGTTGATCGCCTTCGGCATGATCTTCTCGGGGTTCTCGGTCTCGCCCGCGGCGACGCCGCAGAGCTCGACGGAGGCGTAGGCGAAGACGACCCCCTGGACGAGCAGCAGCATCGGCATCACGCCGTGGGGGAAGATGCCGCCGTTGTCGGTGATGTTGGCGAGGCCCGGGGTGTGGCCGCCGATCTCGTGCGAGGTCACGATGAGGAAGACGCCGACGAGCATGAAGACGACCAGGGCGGCGACCTTGACGATCGCGAACCAGAACTCCATCTCGCCGAAGTACTTGACGGAGATGAGGTTGGCGGCGAGGACGACCGCGAGGGCGATCAGGGCGAGCACCCACTGCGGGACGTCGCTGAACATGGCCCAGAAGTGGGCGTAGGTGGCGGCTGCGGTGATGTCGGCGACGGCGGTGGTCGACCAGTTGAGGAAGTAGAGCCAGCCGGCCGTGTAGGCCCCCTTCTCGCCCATGAACTCACGGGCGTAGGAGACGAAGGCGCCGGAGGAGGGACGGTAGAGCACCAGTTCGCCGAGGGCGCGGACCACGAAGAAGGCGAAGACGCCGCAGACGGCGTACGCGATGAAGAGGGACGGGCCGGCCTGGGACATGCGGCCACCGGCACCGAGGAAGAGCCCGGTGCCGATGGCACCGCCGATGGCGATCATGTTGATGTGCCGGGACTTGAGGTCCTTGCGGTATCCGGCGTCGCCGGCGTCCACGTGGGGGGAAGCAGCCGGGTTCGCCGGTGCGGCGGACGGCGGCTCGGCCGCGATGACGCGGTCACTCATGGAGTTGTTCGCCTTCGTGAGGGGGAGCTGTGCGGTGCTCGGCCGTGCACCTGGCAGGGGGGTGTCCCCGGCACGACCAGCGCACATCCTCACGGCAACGACGTGCAACTGACTGTGGCGCATGTCACTGAACGCCCACATTTGAGCTAGTTCAGAGCTTGAAGGGCGATCTACGGCCCCTAGGGGGCGAGGACGTCCAACTCCCGGAGGGCCCCGACGGCGATCTGACGGGTGAGCTCCTCCGCGCGGACCGCGTCCCGCTCCCGCACGGCCTCGGCGACCTGGACGTGCAGGGTCACGGCGGCCGGGTCGGGATCCTCGAACATCACGTGGTGGTGGGTGCGACCGGTCAGGACCTCGGCGACGACGTCGCCGAGGCGGGCGAACATCTCGTTGCCCGAGGCGTTGAGGACGACCCGGTGGAAGGCGACGTCATGGACGAGGTACTCCTCGAGGCGCCGGCCGCGCGAGGTGGCGACCATCCCGAGGGCCTGCTCGGTGAGCTCGCGGCACTGCTCCGGAGTGGCGTTCGCGGCGGCCAGTCCGGCCGCGACGGGTTCGACGGCCGAGCGGAGCACCGTCAGCGAGCGGAGTTGGCGGGGGCGGTCGGCGCCCGCCAGGCGCCAGCGGATGACCTGGGGGTCGTACACGTTCCAGCTGGCCGCGGGGAGCACGGTCACGCCGACGCGCCGACGTGACTCGACGAGGTGCATGGACTCCAGGACCCTCACCACCTCCCGGACCACGGTGCGGGACACGTCGAAGCGCTGGGCGAGCTCATCGGTGCGCAGCACGGTGCCCGGCGGACACTCCCCGGCGGTGATCGCAAGACCCAGGGCGGCGAGGACGTGCGAGTGGAGCCCCTGGGCCGGTGTCGTCATGGTGATCAGCCTATGCGCGCTCCGACCCGCTCCCCCAGCCGGGAATTAAAAGTACGACTTTTATGTCACAGGCTCTTGAATACGTCGTACTCAATGGGTTTCATGAGCGCGACGGATCCACCGACGCACCGGATCGATGTCGATGAAGACAGCGAGGCACCCCATGAGCACCACCCCCGGCACCACTCCCCCCGTCGTCGTCGTGATGGGCGTCGCCGGAACCGGCAAGACGACGGTCGGTCCGCTGGTCGCGAAGGCGCTCGCCCTCCCGTACGCAGAGGGCGACGACTTCCACCCGGCGGCCAACGTCGCCAAGATGTCGGCCGGCGTCCCCCTGGACGACGCGGACCGGGGGCCCTGGCTCGACGCCATCGGGGCGTGGGCGCAGCGCCGGGCCGGGCTCGGTGGAGTGGTGAGCAGCTCCGCATTGAAGCGGATCTACCGTGACCGGCTGCGTGCCGCCGCTCCCGGGGTCGTCTTCCTGCACCTGACCGGTGACCGGGAGCTCATCGAGGAGCGGATGGCCGCGCGCAAGGGCCACTTCATGCCCGCTGCTCTCCTCGACTCGCAGTTCGCCGTCCTGCAACCC
This sequence comes from Streptomyces sp. NPDC058877, assembly GCF_042742855.1. Taxonomy (NCBI): domain Bacteria; kingdom Bacillati; phylum Actinomycetota; class Actinomycetes; order Kitasatosporales; family Streptomycetaceae; genus Streptomyces; species Streptomyces sp. NPDC058877. The sequence goes on from NZ_JBHYMF010000020.1 coordinate 30,697, forward strand.
CTACAGGACGACGAGGCGGGCGTCGCCGTCGACGTCACCGGCACTCCCGAGGAGATCGGCGCCCGGGCCGTTGCCGCACTGCGCGCCCTGACCGACTGACCCCTCCGCTTCCCCTCCGCCCCTCCCGCACCGCCGCGCGTCCCGTCGCCGCGCCCCGTCCCCCTTCCTGCCCGTACGAAGGACACCACCGTGACCAGTCTCAGTGTCGAGGCCCTGGCAGCGGACGCCGCCGAACCGATCACCTCGGCCGGCAACGCCCAGCTCGGGATCGCCGTGCTCGCCGGCATCGCCCTCATCGTCCTGCTCATCACCACGTTCAAACTGCACGCGTTCCTGGCGTTGACCATCGGATCGCTCGCGCTCGGCGCATTCGCCGGCGCACCGCTCGCGGACGCCATCACCTCCTTCACCACCGGCCTCGGCAACACCGTGGCGGGCGTGGGCGTGCTGATCGCCCTCGGCGCGATCCTCGGCAAGCTGCTCGCGGACTCCGGGGGCGCCGACCAGATCGTCGACACGATCCTCGCCCGGGCCGGCGGTCGGGCCATGCCCTGGGCCATGGTCCTCATCGCCTCCGTGATCGGTCTCCCGCTCTTCTTCGAGGTCGGCATCGTGCTGCTGATCCCGGTCGTGCTGCTGGTCGCGAAGCGCGGCGACTACTCCCTGATGCGCATCGGCATCCCGGCCCTCGCCGGCCTCTCCGTGATGCACGGGCTCATCCCGCCGCACCCCGGACCGCTGGTCGCGATCGACGCGGTCGACGCCAACCTCGGCGTCACCCTGGCCCTCGGCCTCGTCGTCGCCGTCCCCACGGTCATCATCGCCGGACCGCTCTTCTCCCGGTACGCCGCGCGTTGGGTGGACGTCCCGGCCCCCGAGAACATGGTCCCCACGCGCCCTTCCGAAGAGCTGGAGAGGCGTCCCGGCTTCGGCGCCACCGTCGCGACCGTGCTGTTGCCCGTCGTCCTCATGCTGGTCAAGGCACTCGTCGAGATCGTCGTGGACGACCCGGCGAACGGCCTGCAGAAGGTCACCGACGTCATCGGGTCGCCGCTGATCGCGCTGCTCGCCGCCGTGCTGGTCGCCCTGTTCACGCTGGGGCGGGCCGCCGGCTTCACCAAGGAGCGGTTGTCGTCGACCGTCGAGAGGTCCCTCGCCCCGATCGCGGGCGTGCTGATGATCGTCGGAGCGGGCGGCGGCTTCAAGCAGACCCTCATCGACCTCGGCGTGGGCCGGATGATCCTGGACTTCTCCCGGAGCTGGTCCATACCGGCGCTGCTGCTCGCCTGGCTGATCGCGGTCGCGATCCGGCTGGCGACGGGCTCGGCCACGGTGGCGACGATCTCGGCTGCGGGGCTGGTGGCTCCGCTGGCAGAGGGCATGTCGACCAGCGGGACGGCGCTGCTGGTCCTCGCGATCGGCGCCGGTTCGCTCTTCTTCAGCCACGTCAACGACGCCGGTTTCTGGCTGGTGAAGGAGTACTTCGGCATGTCCGTCGGCCAGACCGTCAAGACCTGGTCGGTGATGGAGACGATCATCTCGGTCGTCGGCATCGTCTTCGTCCTGCTGCTGTCGCTGGTGTTGTAGCCGCGCCGAAACGGGCGGCGGGGCCGGTCGGGGCTGACAGACTGTCGGCCATGACCGGCCCCCACGCGCTCAAGCCGTTCCTCCTCGCCTTCCCCGGCCCGCTCCGGGACCGACTCGTCGCCGCCGTGCTCTCCGGCGAGAAGGTGGCCACGACCGGGCTCCTCGTGGAGTACGAGGTGGAGGACGAGGACCTGCCGGAGGTCGGCGAGCGCTCGGCCGTCATCGGTTCGGACGGTCGCGAGGTCGCGGTCGTGGAGATCACCGAGGTCCGGGTCCTCCCCCTCGGCGAGGCGGACCTGCGCCTGGCCCTCGACGAGGGCGAGGGGTACCGGTCGGTCGCGGAGTGGCGCGAGGCCCATGAACGCTTCTGGCACGGCGAGGAGGTGCGGGAGGGCATCGGGGACCCGGAGTTCACCGTGGACGACGGGACGATGTTGGTGGTGGAGCGGTTCCGGGTGGTGGAGGTCCTCCCGCACGACGCCGACTGACGGCCCCGGCAGGGGCGGCCGACGCATCCCGTCCCCTTTCCTCGACACCGGGAGGCCGCGGCCCGCCGCCTCCCGGGAGCCGGGCGTTCCTTCCCGGCCCTTGTGGCGCGGGCCGACCGGTGTCCGCCCCGGAGGCCTCAACCGCCGATCGCCCGCGCCGCCGCCCGCCCCGCCGCACGGCCCGAGAAGATGCAGCCACCGAGGAAGGTGCCTTCCAGCGAGCGGTAGCCGTGGACGCCGCCGCCGCCGAAGCCGGCCGCTTCTCCGGCCGCGTACACGCCGTCCAGGGGTTCGCCGCGGTCCGTGAGGACACGGGAGTCGAGGTCGGTCTCCAGGCCGCCGAGGGACTTGCGGGTCAGGATGTTGAGGCGCACCGCGATGAGCGGGCCGGCCCCGGGGTCGAGGATGCGGTGCGGGGCGGCGGTGCGGATGAGTTTGTCGCCCAGGTACTTGCGGGCCCCTCGGATCGCGGTGACCTGGAGGTCCTTGGTGAAGGGATTGGCGATCTCGCGGTCGCGCGCGGTGATTTCGCGGCGCAGGGCCGCCTCGTCGATCAGCGGTTCGTCGGTGAGCGCGTTCATGCCGCGGACGAGGGCCGGGAGGTCCTTCTCGACGACGAAGTCGACGCCGTGCTCCATGAAGGCCCGGACCGGGGCCGGCACATCGGCTCGGGCGCGGCCGAGGACGCCACGGACGGACTTGCCGGTGAGGTCCGGGTTCTGCTCGGAGCCGGAGAGGGCGAACTCCTTGCCGATGATCCGCTGGTCAAGGACGAACCAGGTGTGGTCGTGGCCGGTGCGCATGATGTGTTCGAGGGTGCCCAGGGTGTCGAATCCCGGGAAGAGCGGTACGGGGAGCCTCTTGCCGGTGGCATCGAACCAGAGGGAGGACGGGCCGGGCAGGATCCGGATGCCGTGCCGGGCCCAGATGGGGTTCCAGTTCTCGATGCCCTCCGTGTAGTGCCACATCCGGTCGCGGTTGATGTGGTGGGCGCCCGCCTTCTCGGCGATGCCGAGCATCAGGCCGTCGACGTGGGCCGGGACCCCCGAGAGCATGGTGGCGGGCGGGGTGCCGAGCCGGGCCGGCCACTGGGCGCGGACGAGGTCGTGGTTGCCGCCGATGCCCCCGGAGGTGACGATCACGGCCTGGGCCCGCAGGTCGAAGGTGCCGACCACCTCACGCCCCGACGCGGTGCCCCGGGCGGCGTCGGAGGGTTCCAGCACTTCGCCCGAGACCGTGTCGACCGCTCCGGCCGTACGGCCGAGCGCGGTGACGCGGTGGCGGAAGCGGAGGTCCACCAGGCCGCGGGCGGCCCCTTCGCGCACCTTGCGCTCGAACGGGGCGACGAGGCCGGGGCCGGTTCCCCAGGTGATGTGGAAACGGGGCACGGAGTTGCCGTGGCCGTTCGCGTCGTAGCCGCCGCGCTCGGCCCAACCGACGACGGGGAAGAAGCGCACCCCGCGCGAGTGGAGCCAGGCGCGCTTCTCCCCCGCCGCGAAGTCGACGTACGCCTCGGCCCACTTCCTCGGCCAGTGGTCCTCCTCGCGGTCGAACCCCGCGGTGCCGAACCAGTCCTGGAGCGCCAGGTCACGGCTGTCCTTGACCCGCATCCTGCGCTGCTCGGGCGAGTCGACGAGGAACAGACCGCCGAAGGACCAGTGCGCCTGGCCACCGAGGGACTGCTCGGGTTCCTGGTCGAGAAGGATCACGGTGCGGCCGGCGTCGACCAGCTCGGCGGTGGCGACGAGACCCGCCAGGCCCGCTCCGATCACGATCACATCAGCGTCGTAGGACATGGACCGCATCTTGGATACACGGATGTATCGAGTCAACCGTCCGCACCCTTTCCGATTTTTAATGCCAGACATTAATATGAACGCATGGCAAGGACGTCAGGCCCCGAGACCCGGGAGAAGCTGATCCGCGCGGCGGAGGAACTCTTCGCCGCACACGGCGTCGACGGAGCCCAACTGCGTGACGTCGTGGCGCTGGCCGGACAGGCCAACCCCTCCGCGGTGCAGTACCACTTCGGCTCGCGCGCCGGACTGCTCGACGCGGTGATGGCCGGCCGCCAGGCCCGCACCGAGCAGGTGCTCGCCCACCTCCTCCCGCCCGCCGGCGGCGAGCTGGAGGAGTTGGTCGGCGCCCTGGTCACGGCCGAGGCCAGCGAACTGCGCACCGACCGGGGCCGGCGCTGTCTGCGGATCTCCGCACAGCTCAGCCATGAGAGCGGCATCCGGACCCGCACCCCCCATCCGACGCTCGCCGGCACCGCGTACTGGCATCTGATCGAACGGATCGCCGACCGCCTGGCCGAAGGCGGGCTCCCCGAACCGCTCCTCCTGGAGCGACTGGACCTGGCGCTGACCGTGGTGGGCGCGGCCATGGCGGACCGGGCCCGGCAGTACCTCGACGGCGTCGAGCCGATCATCGACGAAGGGCTCTTCCTCGCCGACCTGGTCGGAACCACCACCGCGCTCCTCCGCGCCGCACGCCCCCGGGCCTCCTGAGGGGGTCCGGAGGGCCGCACGCTCCGGAAGGCCTCGCGGACCTCCCTCGTCCCGCGGACCCCGCACACCTCGAAGGGAACCCCCTTGAACGACCTCACCGGCAAGACCGTGCTCATCACCGGCGGCGGCCGCGGCCTGGGTGCCGAGGCGGCCCGGCAAGCCGTGGCGGCCGGAGCCAACGTCCTGGTGACCGACCTCCTCGACGAGGAGGGCAGGGCGACCGCCGACGCACTCGGGGAACGGGCGCGCTTCCTCCACCACGACGTGACCTCCGAGGAGGACTGGGCGGCGGCCGTCGCCTTCGCGGTGGCGGAGTTCGGCGGCCTGCACGGACTGGTGAACAACGCCGGGATCTCCACCGGCGCCTTCCTGGAGGGCGAGTCGGTCGCACACTTCCGCAAGGTCCTCGACGTCAACCTGACCGGGGTCTTCATCGGCATGAAGGCCGCGGTCCCCGCGATGAGGGAGGCGGGCGGCGGCTCGATCGTCAACGTCTCCTCGGCCGCGGGCCTGATGGGCCTGGCGCTCACCGCCGGGTACGGCGCGTCGAAGTGGGGCGTGCGCGGTCTGACGAAGATCGGTGCGGTGGAGCTCGGCACGGCGAAGATCCGCGTGAACTCCGTCCACCCCGGCATGACGTACACCCCGATGACCGCCGCCGTCGGCATCGAGCGCGGCGAAGGAAAGTACCCGAACACGCCGATGGGCCGGGTCGGCGAGGCCGACGAGATCGCCGGTGCGGTCGTCTTCCTGCTCTCGGACGCCGCCGCGTACGTGACGGGTGCGGAGCTCGCCGTGGACGGCGGCTGGACGGCCGGTCCGACCGTGAAGTACGTCATGGGGCAGTGAATCCGGTGTTCTCATGGAGACATGGACCCTGCTGATGAGTTGCTCGACGTCGTCGACGAGAACGACCGGGTGGTCGGTCGGGCCCCGCGCGGTGAGGTGTACGCACGGGGTCTGATCCACCGGTGCGCCTTCGTCCGGGTGCGGGACGCCCGGGGGCGGCTCTTCGTCCACCGGAGGACACCGACGAAACTGCTCTTCCCCTCCCTGTACGACATGTTCGTCGGCGGGGTGGTCGGCGCGGGCGAGTCCTACGACGCGGCGGCGTTGCGGGAGGCCGAGGAGGAGCTCGGGGTGTCCGGGCTGCCCCGCCCCGAACCGGTCCTGAGGTTCCTGTACGACTCCGGAGGCGTGGCCGGTAAGTGGTGGTCGGCGGTCTACGAGGTCCGCTGCGAGCTGCCGGTCCACCCTCAAGCGGAAGAAGTCGCCTGGCACGGTTTCCTGACGGAGGCGGAGCTGGCGGAACGACTGCCCGGGGCGGAGGGCGCCTGGGAGTGGGTTCCGGACGGCCTCGCCGCGCACGCGATGATGCCTCCGCTCGGTGCGTGAAGCGGGCTCGGCTCCTCCGGGAGGGCAGGAGGTCCTCAGGAGCCGGGGCCGGGGTGACCGCCGGAAGGACGCGGCGGGGGTCGGCCCACCGGGCGGAGCCCCTGGCTCCGTGCGGGCGGGGCGCTCGACTGGCGGCTAGGGTGCACGGGTGAGCGATTTCGTGCAGAGTCTGCGCCTGTGGTTCGCGCCGCAGAAGATCCGGGACGAGGGCGAGACCCCCGACTACCGCTTCTCCCTCGCCAACGAGCGGACCTTCCTGGCCTGGCTCCGAACCGCTCTCGCCCTGGTCGGTGGCGGTTTCGCCGTCGACCAGTTCCTGCCGGACCTGCGATGGGGGGTACGGGTCGGGCTGGCGCTCGCGCTGCTCGCCGCAGGGGTGCTGTGCTCCCTGCGGGCGGTCAACCACTGGGTGCGCTGCGAGCGGGCGATGCGACGCGGCGAAGACCTGCCGGCCTCCCGGTTCCCCGCGGTCCTCAGCCTCGCGGTGGCCGCGGTGGCGCTCGCCATGGTGCTCCTCGTCGTCTTCGGCCGGGCCGGACGGTGAGCGTGGCGGACGGATCCCGCGATCCCGGTCTCCAGCCGGAACGGACCAGGCTCGCCTGGCGGCGGACGACCCTGTCGTGCACGGTGGTCGCCGTGCTCGCCGTGAAGCTGACCGTCAGCGACGAGCTCACGGCGAAGGAACTGACCGGACTCGCACTCTCGGCACTGGTGTGGATCGCCTTCCTCGGCGTGGCCCACCAACGGATCCGTTCGCTGGGGACGGCCCGGCCGCTCCCGCTCTCGCACCGGGGGGCGCTGCTCGCGGCGGGGTGCACGATCGCGCTCGCCGCCTTCGGGGTCGCGGTGATCTGGTGAGTCCTAGGGGACCGTCACCACGACCTTGCCGTTGAGGCCGCCGGCCGCATTGACGCGTTGGGCGTCGGCCGCCCGCTCCAGGGGAAAGGTCCGGGCCACCCGTACCGTGAGGGCGCCCTCGTCGACCAGGTCGGCGAGGGCCGCGAGGTCGGCGGCATCGGGACGGACCCAGAAGTAGCGACCGCCGAGGGCGAGGACCTCGCCGTCGGCGATGGAGGCCAGTCGCCCCCGTGGGGCGAGGAGTTGGGCGGAGAGCTTCAGGAAGGGCCCTCCGATGGTGTCCAGCACGGCCTCCAGGCCCAGCGGGGCAAGGGCCCGGACCTGGTCGGCGAAGGTGTCCTCGTCGTACCGGACGGGTTCCGCGCCGAGTTCGGCGACCCGCTCCAGGCCCGCGTCCCTGGCCGCGCCGATCACCCGGCAGCCGAAGTGACGGGCGATCTGCACCGCCATCGAGCCGACGCCGCCGGCCGCCGCGTGCACCAGGACGGTGTCCCCGGGGCCGACCGCGAGGGCCTGGCGGAGCACCTGGTACGCGGTGAGGCCGGCGAGCGGCAGCGCGGCGGCCTCTTCGAACCCGAAGGCACGGGGCTTGCGGGCGAGGGTGCGGACGGGCGCGGCCACGTACTCGGCGAAGGTGCCGTGCGCGAGGAAGTCCTCGCGCACGTACCCCATCACCTCGTCGCCCTCGGCGAACTCGGTGACGGAGACGCCCGGACGGACCACCACCCCGGAGACGTCCCAGCCGGGGACCACCGGGAACACGGTGTCGAGCATGCCGTCGAGATAACCCGCCTGTGCCTTCCAGTCGACGGGGTTGACCGCGGCGGCCCGCACCTTGACGAGGACGTCATCGGGGCCGACCTTGGGGTCGGGCAGTTCGCCGTACTCCAGGACTTCGGGACCGCCGTACCGGCTGTAGCTGATCGCCTTCATACCCTCGACCCTCGGTGCGTCCGGGCCCACCCGCAAGCCGGGAGGACCCGGGCCGGGCCGGAAGCCGGTTCCCGGGTGCGGGGACGGGCCGGCCCACCGGTTTTCACCGGGGTGCGGCAACTGGCACCCTTCCCCTGTCCAGTCGGGCTCTCATCCGGGGGGAATCCCTTGTCCGTCAACGACCCTTACGTGGTCCAGCTCGCTCCGAACGTGCACGCCTTCGTCCAGCCGGACGGCGGCTGGTGCCTGAACAACGCCGGGTTCCTCGGCGACGCGGACGAGTCCCTGCTCGTCGACACCGCGGCCACCGAACGGCGGGCGCGGTTGCTGCGCGGAGCAGTGCTCGCCGAGGGCTTGCCGCTGCCGGGGACCATCGTCTCCACCCACCACCACGGCGACCACACCTACGGCAACGGGGTCTTCCGGCCGGAGGCCCGGATCGTGGGGCACGAGAACTGCCGCGCCGAGCAGCTCGCGGCCGGGCACCAGCTCCACCTGCTGTGGCCCCGGACCGACTTCGGGCACGTCGACATCCTGCCGCCCTCCGTCACCTACGCCGAGCGGCTCACGCTCCACGTCGGCGGCACGGAGGTGCGGGTGCTCCACCCGGGTGCCGCGCACACCACGGGCGACTCGATCGTGCACCTCCCGGAGCAGGGCGTGGTCTTCACCGGCGACCTGGTCTTCCACGGCGGGACGCCGTTCCTCCCGATGGGCTCGCTGGCGGGTTCGCTGCGTGCGCTGGACCTGCTGCGGTCCCTCGACGCCCCGACGGTGGTGCCGGGGCACGGGCGGGTGACCGACCCCTCCGTGTACGAGGCCACGGAACGGTACCTGCGCTGGGTGCGGGAAGTGGCGGCCGAGGGGTACGCCAGGGGAGCGACCCCCTTGGAGACGGCACGGCGGACCGAGCTGGGCGAGTTCGCCGCGTGGCGGGAGAGCGAGCGACTGGTGGCGAACCTGCACCGGGCGTACGCGGAGCTGGAGGGCCTGCCGGAGGGGCACCCGCTCGACCCGGTGGCGGTGTTCGGGGACATGGCGGCGATGAACGGCGGGATGCCGGTGGCCTGCCACGCCTGAGGCCCGCCCGCGACCCCCGGTGGGCAGCGGGCGGCGCCTCCCTCCGGTGCCGTCCGCGCCTCCCTCCGGTGCCGTCCGCGCCTCCCGCCGGGGGCGCGGCGCCACCGGAGCGCGGGTGTGCTTCTCCACCCCTCTGGACGACATACCGACTGGTCGGTCATCATGAACGGCGACCGAAGTCGATCCGGAGGTACGCCCGCATGAGTTCCGCCCCACCGCCTGGCCTCGACCCCGAACAGCTGCGCCGGTTCCTCGACCGCGAGCGGCCGGGCCTGGTGTCCGGCCCCCTCGAAGCCCGACTCATCGAGGGCGGCCGGTCGAACCTGACGTACGTCGTGAGCGACGGCACCGACCGTTGGGTCGTCCGCCGCCCCCCGCTCGGACACGTCCTCGCCACCGCCCACGACATGCGGCGCGAGCACCGCGTCATCAGCGCCCTCCACCCGACGGACGTGCCGGTCCCCCGGACGGTCCTGCTCAGCGAGGACGAATCGGTGCTCGGCGCACCGTTCTACGTCATGGAGTTCGTCGAGGGCACGCCGTACCGCTCGGCCCGCCAACTCGCCCCGCTCGGCCCCGAGCGCACCCGCGCCGCGGTCCTCGGCCTGGTCGACACGCTCGTCGATCTGCACGCCGTCGCCCCGGAGGCGGTGGGGCTCGGGGACTTCGGGCGGCCCGAGGGCTTCCTCGACCGACAGCTGCGCCGCTGGGGCAAGCAGCTCGACGCCTCACGCGGTCGGGAACTGCCCGGCATCGAGCAGCTCCACGCGACCCTCGGCGGTGCGCTGCCCGCCTCTCCCCCGCCCACCGTGATCCACGGCGACTACCGGCTCGACAACGTCCTCATCGGCGAGGACGACCGGATCCGGGCCGTCCTCGACTGGGAGATGTCCACCCTCGGCGATCCGCTCACCGACCTCGGCCTCCTCGTCATGTACAGCACGCCGCTCGACCTACCGGAATCACCCGTCTCCACGACCGCGGCGGCCCCCGGCCATCCGAGCGCCACCGAGCTGGTCGAGCGCTACGCGGCCCGCTCCGGCCGGGACGTCAGCGCCCTCTCCTGGTACACGGCCTTCGCCTGGTTCAAGCTCGCCGTGATCCTGGAGGGCATCCACTACCGCTACACCCTCGGCCAGACGGTCGGCGCCGGCTTCGACCGCATCGGCGACCTCGTCCCCGTCTTCATCGAGCACGGCCTGACCACCCTTCAGGAAGGCTGAACCGTCATGGACTTCTCCTACGACGCCCGCACCGAGGAGCTGCGGACCAGGCTCCTCGCGTTCATGGACGAACACGTCCACCCGGCCGAGTCCGTCGCCGAGGAGCAGCGCGCCCTGCTCGCCTCCCCCTGGGACACCCCTCCGATCGTCGAGGACCTCAAAGCCGAAGCCAAGCGACAGGGCCTCTGGAACCTCTTCCTGCCCGACGCGGACTACGGCGCCGGGCTCACCAACCTCCAGTACGCGCCGCTCGCCGAAATCACCGGTCGCAGCCCGCAGCTGGCCCCGACCGCCCTCAACTGCGCCGCCCCGGACACCGGGAACATGGAACTGCTCGCCCAGTTCGGCGACGAGGCGCAGAAGAAGCAGTGGCTGGAGCCGCTCCTCGCCGGCGAGATCAGGTCGGCCTTCGCCATGACCGAACCCGAGGTCGCCTCCTCCGACGCGACGAACATCGAGACCCGGATCCGGCGGGACGGCGACGCGTACGTGGTCGACGGCCGCAAGTGGTACATCTCCGGGGCGATGAACCCCGACTGCAAGGTCTTCATCGTCATGGGCAAGACGGACCCGGAGGGGGCCGACCTCCGCCGCCAGCAGTCGATGATCCTCGTGCCGCGCGACGCCCCGGGCGTCGAGGTCCGGCGCGCGATGCGGGTGTACGGCTACGAGGACCACTACCACGGCGGTCACGCCGAGGTGGTCTTCGACGGGGTCCGGGTCCCGGCCGCGAACATCGTCGGCGAGGAGGGCGGCGGCTTCGCCATCGCGCAGGCCCGGCTCGGCCCCGGCCGCATCCACCACTGCATGCGGCTCATCGGCATGGCGGAACGGGCCGTCGAACTGACCTGTCGGCGCGCCGTCTCCCGTACCGCCTTCGGCAAGACGCTCGCCCAGCAGGGCGTCGTGCAGAACTGGATCGCCGACGCCCGGGTGACGATCGAGCAGCTGCGGCTCCTCGTCCTCAAGACCGCCTGGCTCATGGACACCGTCGGCAACCGGGGGGCCCACACCGAGATCCAGGCCATCAAGATCGCGACCCCGCGCGCCGTCGTCGACATCATCGACAGGGCCGTGCAGGCGCACGGGGCGGGCGGCGTCTCGCAGGACTTCCCGCTCGCCGAGCTGTGGGCGGCGGCGCGGACGCTGAAGCTCGCGGACGGACCGGACGAGGTGCACCAGAGGTCGCTGGCGCGCCGGGAACTCAAGAAGTACCGGTAGGCGGTCCCTCCCGACGACCGGCCGCCCCCTCCGGGAAGAGGGGGCGGCTCGGGCTCGATGCCGGCACGCCCGCGGGCCGATCAGGGACGCAGGGCCCGGAGGAGCAGGTCGGCGAGGTGTCCGGCGACCTGCTCGGGAGCGAGCGGGCCGTCCGGGCGGTACCAGGTGGAGAGGTGGTGGACCGAGCCGAAGTGGTAGTCCACGACCAGGTCGGCGGGGGTCGCGTCGGAGAACACGCCCGACCGCTGCCCCTCTTCGACCAGGGCCCGGAAGCGCTCGTGGTAGCGGCGCCGCTCGGCCCGGACCTGCTTGTTCTTCTCGGGGCTCAGGTGGTGCATGGAGCGGAAGAAGATGGCGGCGTCGTCGAGGTTCTCGATGGTGGTGACGACGACGTCGGCGGCAGCGGCCCGCAGTCGCTCCTCGACGGGCGCTTCGGCGTCCGCGAAGGCGTCGAGCCGCTCCTGCTGGAGGCGCAGGACCCGGGAGTACACCTCCTGGAGGAGGTCCTCCTTGGAGCCGAAGTAGTGGTAGAGGGCCCCTTTGGTGACTCCGGCGGCCTCGACGATCTCCTGGACGGAGGTGCGGTCGTAGCCCCGCTCGGCGAAGAGCCGGGTGGCGGCGGCGAGGAGCCTCTGGGGGACGGGGGCGCCGCTCTCGTCCGTCGTCCTGGCCATGCTCCGCCACCTTCCTTAGTGATCGTTTTCAGTCAGGGGAACTCGTTCCCGCCAGGAGATCTTCCCATCAGTCCGCGCCCCGTTTAACGGGTGCCCGTCTCCCAGGTCTGCTGGACGCGGTTCATCGTGTCGAGCCACCGCTCGGGATCGGTGGCACGGTTGCGGTAGTAGCCGGCGACCTCGGGGTGCGGGAGGACGAGGAAGCGGTCGGCGCGCATGGCGTCGAGGAGGGCGTCGGCGACGTCCTCGGGCTCGATGGCCGTGGGGGCCAGGACGAGCTCGCCGGCGGACCCCGCGGCGGTGAGCATGTCCGTGCGGACGCCCTGCGGGCAGATGGCATGGACCTTGAGTCCGCGGTGGCGGTAGGTGAGGGAAAGCCATTCGGCGAAGGCGTACGCGCCGTGCTTGGAGACGCTGTACGGCGCCGCACCGATCATGGTGAGCAGTCCGGCGGCGGAGACGGTGGAGACGAAACGGCCACGGCCCCGCTCCAGCCACTCGGGGAGCAGGGCGCGGGCCGCACGGACGTGGGCCATGACGTTGACGTCCCAGGCGGCGGCCCAGACGTCTTCGTCGACGAGGGCGTCCCCCGGCGAGGAGAGTCCGGCGTTGGCGCACCAGACGTCGACGGTGCCCCCGAGTGCCTCACGGGCCTCGGCGACGACGGCGGAGGCGTCACCGGGGACGGGAACGCCACCGATCTCCTCGGCGACGGCCTTGGTGCGCCCCGGATCGAGGTCGTTGACGACGACCCTGGCACCCTCGGCGGCGAAGCGGCGGGCGAGCGCGGCTCCGATGCCGCCGCCCGCTCCGGTGACGACGATGCCGGCGCCCCGGAGCTCGTTCGTGTCCGCGGTCATGGACCCACCCTCTCGGCTGTGACGACCAGGACAGACTAACCAGTCGGTATGGAGCGACGGAAGACCCGCCCCGCACGCCTCGTTCCGCAGGACGGCCGGAAACGCTAGCGTGCGGGCCCGTGCCACTCCGAGGAGGTCCCGCATGAGCCTGTCCCGACGGAACCTACTGGCGGCGGGAGGCGCCTTCGGGGCGGCGGCGGCCACCGCCCCGGCCGCTGCCGCACCATCCCCCGGGCACGGCCGGGTGCGCACGGGTTTCGAGCGGCTCGCGGCGGACGGGTACGCCCTGCTCGCGGGCGATCGGGTCGGCATCGTCACCAACCCGACCGGCATCACCCCGGACGCACGTCACGTGGTGGACGTCATGCACGCCGACGAACGGGTCGACCTGGTCGCCGTCTTCGGCCCCGAGCACGGATTCCGGGGAACCGCCCAGGCCGGCGGTTCCGAGGGACGGCACGACGACCCGGCGACGGGGCTGCCCGTCTACGACACGTACCTGAAGAGCGGGCAGTCGCTGGCAGACGTCTTCACCGCCTCCGGGGCGGACGTGATCGCCTTCGACATCCAGGACGTCGGGGCGCGCTTCTACACGTACGTCTGGACGCTGTACGACTGCATGGCCGCCGCCTCGCTCGCCGGAAAGCGCTTCGTGGTCCTGGACCGGCCGAACCCGGTCAGCGGGCGGGCGGCACTCGGCCCCGTACTGGAACGGGAGTACGCGAGCTTCGTCGGGCGGGAGCCGATCGCACAGGCGCACGGCATGACGGTGGCAGAGCTGGCCGGGCTCTTCAACGACGCCTTCCTGCCCTCGCCCGTCCCCCTGGAGACGGTGCGGATGACGGGATGGCGACGGACCGGGTTCTTCGACGCGACCGGGCTCCCCTGGGTACCGCCCAGCCCGAACATGCCGACGCCCGAAACCGCGCTCGTCTACTCCGGCACCTGCCTCTTCGAGGGCACGAACCTCTCCGAAGGGCGCGGCACCACCCGCCCCTTCGAACTCCTCGGCGCCGAGGGGATCGACCGTCGGTGGGCGGGGGCCGCGAACGCGCTCGACCTGCCCGGGGTGCACTTCCGCGAGGCCTACTTCGCCCCGACCTTCTCCAAGTTCCGGGGAAGGACCGTGGGCGGGGTGCAACTGCACGTCCACGATCGGGACGCCTTCGACCCGGTGCGGACCGGAATCGGGCTCCTCGTCACCGCCCGCACCTCGTGGTCCGGCTTCGCCTGGCGCCCGGACCACTGGATCGACAAGCTGACCGGTTCCTCCCGGGTGCGGACGCTGATCGACGCGGGCGCCGGCGTGGACGAGGTGGTCGGGGCCTGGCAGACGGACCTGGCGGCCTTCCGGGCGGTACGGAGCGCCCACCTGCTCTACCGCTGACCCGTACCGGGTGGAGGCGGGCCGGGCGTTCCCGGGCGTCCCGCTCCTCGCGCTCGTCCCTTGGGCCCCTCCTTGCCGGGGGCTTCGACGGCCCTGCCCTGCCGCCCCCCCGTCGCACGTCTGGACGGGACCGTACGTGGGCATGCTGGCCGGGGAGCCGCCGCCCGCGCACGGGGCGCATCGGCGCTGTGGCCCCTCGACGTGGAGGGACGGTCGGACCGTGGCCGGGATGAGTGTGGAGCCGTACCGGGAGATCACCTTCGACAAGGACGGCGACGGGCCGCCGGGCCAGGCATCGGCCCTCGCCGCGCTGGCGCGGCAGGGCGTCGACGACCTGGTGGTGTTCGCACACGGGTGGAACAACTCCCCGTCCGGCGCGACCCGTCTCTACTCCGACTTCTTCGCCCCCTTCCCCGGGTTGCTCGCGCCCGGGGTCGAGGCGGGCTACGCGGGGGTGATCTGGCCTTCGATGATGTTCACGGACGAGCCGGTCCCCGACTACCGGGCCCTCGTGACGACCCTCCCCGAGAAGGAACCGGTCATCGGCCGGCTCACCGAACTCCTGGCCGCGGCACCGGCTTCGGAGTCCGCGTTCGCGGAGTTCGGGGACCTGTTGCGGGCCCTGGCGGATGTCCCCGGGGCGGGTCCGGCCGGGTTCGCGGGTGGTGGCGCCGGCACCTCGACACCGGTGCCGGAGTTCCTGGTCGCGGACCCGGTGGCCGTGTGCGCGCTGTTCACGGACGCCGTCGAGGGCCCGGACGCGGAGCCGGCGGAGGGCTTCGGCGAGGGGCTGAAGCGGTACTGGAAGGGTGCCAAGGAAGCACTGCGCCAAGCAACGTACTACGTGATGAAGAAGCGGGCCGGTCAGGTCGGCGAGCACGGGCTCGGACCGCTGCTCGGCGAGGTCGCACGCACCGCCCCGGGGCTGCGGGTCCACCTCGTGGGCCACAGCATGGGCGCCCGGCTCGTCGCGTACGCCCTGCGGGGCCTGCCCGCCGGGGCGCGACCGGTCGCCTCCGTGACCCTGCTCCAAGGCGCCTTCTCCCACTACGCGTTCGCCGCGCGCCTGCCGCACGCTCCCGAACGGTCCGGCGCGCTGCGGGACCTCCAGCACCGGGTCCGGGGGCCGGTGCTGGCCTGCTACTCGCGGCACGACACCGCGCTCGGGGTGATGTACCCGCTGGCTTCCCGGCTCGCGAACGACTCCGCGTCCTTGGCCGGCGGCACCGCGGGGCTGCTCGGCACGGACGACCCGCGCTGGGGCGCCGTCGGACACGACGGCGTGCAGGCGGTGCCGGGAACGGTCCGGCGCACCCTCGCGGAGGCCCTTCGGGAGGGCGTACCGCGCTCGGGGTGCATCAGCGTGGATGCGGCGGAAGCGGTCCGCTCCCACAGTGACATCCGCCACGCCGACCTGGCCCGGGTGATCCTTTCGGCCGCCCGGACGGGACGGTAGGCAGGGCTCCGGAGCCGGGGCGACGGGCCCGGTCGGACACGCCCGCCGCCCCGGCTCCGAGCCGCGCGGGCATCTCGGGGACGGATCCCGCGAAGTGCCGATGGAACGCAGCGGGGCTCCCGTTCGTCCCTCCTGATAGCGCGGAAGGACCAGCGACGGAGGTGGCGAGGGAATGGCCGGTTTCCGGAGTCTTGCGAGACAGGTGCGCGATCCGGGGTGCGACACGGCGCTGCGCAGGTACTCGCTGCGCAAGTGCCTGGAGAGGTTCGCGCCCTACGGGCACCGCGCCACCTGGGACCACTTGTGCCGCAGGCACAGGTTCGGACCCGAGGACCGGGATCTCGACCCGCGAAGACTGGTGGCCGCGCTCGACGAGTTGGAGGAAGCCAGAACCGTGTGGCTCGCCTACGAGCAGCGGTTCGCCGCCCGACGACGGCGCGAGAAGCAGGAGGGGCTGCGCGGGCTCGCGGCGCTCGACCGCTGGCACCACCGCGTCTGGGGCGGCAACGGGGTGGTGCGGTGCGGCAATCCGGCGGTTCACCCCGCAGAGCCGTTGCCCGAGGTGCTGCGGCGTCTGATCGCCGCGTTGGAGCGGGGCCCGGGCGAGGCGTGCCCGGTGTGTGCGGGACCACGGATCGAGTGGTCAGGTCCGGGCGATCCGCATGAGCCGTGGCTCGGCCCGGTGTGCGGGGACTGCGGGGTGGGCGTCCCGCGGGCCGTGCTGACCTCCGGGGCACTGGCACGGGCGCGCGGGGACCGGCGCCGTCCGTTCGCTTCGGCGGCCTGAGCGGCGCCTCCCCTTCGGTGCTCCAGGCCGTCCGACCCGCTCCCCTCAGGGGACGGCACCCGGGCCCGAGCCTACCGACCCGCCCACGGACCCGCCGGCCGGCCGGACCCTCTTCGACGGCTTCTCGTGCGCCTCGCACACCGATCCCGTCCTGTCCTCCCACGGTTGGGGCGTCCGCTCCGACTCCGGCGGCCCGGGCGTTCCCGGTGCCACCTGGGACCCTTCGAAGGTCACCCTCGTCGCCCGGGGCGGCAACACGGTGAGGAACCCGGAGACCTCCAGCGCCGGCACCGGCTCCAGCACCGTCCGGACCGAAGTCCTCACCAAGGCGACGACGTTCCGGAACGGAACGTACGCGGCGCGGGTGAAGCCCTCCGACGTTCCCCGCACGGACCCGACGGCGACCGCGTCGTCCGGACCTTCTTCACCATCAACGACCTCAAGGCGCCGGTGGCCGACGACTACGCCGAGGACGACTTCGTCGTCACCATCGGCGGGAACGCCATCACCCCCTGCGTGGACGGGGCGCTCTTCGGCGCGCACGCCGCCGCCCACCTGCCCGAGCGCCCCATGTCCATCAACTTCAACCAGTGGCTGATCGACCCCAACGGTCAGCCGTCGACCGCGCCGCGCGCCCATGGCCAGCAGGTCGACTACGTCCTGCACGTCGAGGACCGGGTCCTCGGCCCCGCCCGGGTGGCCGCGGAGGCGGTCGCCCTGCGCAGCGCCGGCACGACCTTCGTGGACGAGGCCCCGGCCTCCTGATCCGCTGGCGTCCGCCCGGTCGCCCGGAACCTCCAGGAGGGACCGGGCGACCGTCGCGCGGAACCCGGCGCGAAACGGTGGCGGGCCGACGCGGATCGGCACGAGAACGGTTGAGAGAATATGTAGATCGGTCTACTGTGCTCCCATGGGACTGAAGGGCGCCGAGACGCGGGACCGGATGCTGGACGCGACACAGGAGTTGATCGAGACCGGGGGATACCTCGGCGCCGGGCTCAACCAGGTGATCGCGACCAGCGGCGCGCCGCGCGGCTCGCTCTACTTCCACTTCCCCGGCGGCAAGGACCAGTTGGTCGGCGAGTCCCTCCGGCGGGCCGGGCGGACGATCGGCGACGCACTGGAGGGCCTGGCCGACTCCCGTCCGTCGGTGGCGGGGTTCGTCGAGGCGGTGCTGCAGCACCTGGGCGACCGACTGGAGGAATCGGGCTGGCGCAAGGGATGTCCGGTGGCCACCGTCGCGCTGGAGATGGCCAGCACCAGCGACCCGCTCCAGGAAGCGTGCTCGGAGGTCTACGCCTCGTGGGAGGAGGCCCTGCGCGCACACCTGGCGGACCGCTCGGACGCCGATGACCTCGCGGTCACGGTCCTGGCCCTCGTGGAGGGGGCGCTCCTGCTGGCCCGGACGCACCGCAGCAGGGAGCCGCTGGACCGGGTCTCCCGCCAGATCGGCGTCCTGTTGAGCTGATGTGACCCGCCGGTTCCGGCGGGTCCTTCGCTGCCCAAAAAATATGTAGACCGATCTACTAAGGAGATTCCATGGACGCGATCGTCTTCGGAGCGACCGGCTTCATCGGCCGCTCCCTCGTCGCCGAACTGCTCACCCGGGGTCAGCGGGTGGCAGCAGCCGTGCGCCGCGACACCCTCACCCCCTGGCTGGCCTCCCAGGGGGTCGACACCGGCGGGCTCGACGTCGTCACCGCCGACGTCACCCGACCGCTGACAGGGCTGCCCGAGGTCCGGGACGTCTACAACGCCGCCGCACGCTTCGCCTTCGGACTGAGCGAGCAGGAGGCGCGGGCGACCAACGTCACCGGGGCGCTCAACGTGGTCGAATGGGCCGCCGCACTGCCCCGGCTGCGACGGTTGGTGCACATCAGCGGTTACCGGGTGAGCGCGGCCGGAGACCACCCCGACTACGCCGCCCTGGGAGCCTACGAAGCGTCGAAGCTCGAGGGGGACCTCGCGGTGCGCGCCCGGGCCGAAGCGCTGTCGGTCCCGCTGACCATCGCCAACCCCAGCACCGTGATCGGGCCGGGCCAGTACATCGGCATGGCCGCCCTCGTCGAGGACCTGTGGAACGGGCGGCTCCCCGCCCTGCCGGGCGGCCCGGACACCTTCCTGCCGATCACCACGATCGACTACCTCGCACGGTTCCTGGCGGAGGTCCCCGCGTCGCCCGCGGGCGAGCACTACTGGGTGCTGGACGACGACACCCCGCTGCTGCCCGAACTGATCGGCACGATCGCCGACCACACCGGTGTGCGGGCACCCCGCCGGACCGTTCCCACCGGTCTGCTGCGGCGGCTGCCCCGACGG
Source organism: Streptomyces sp. NPDC058877 (assembly GCF_042742855.1). Classification (NCBI taxonomy): domain Bacteria; kingdom Bacillati; phylum Actinomycetota; class Actinomycetes; order Kitasatosporales; family Streptomycetaceae; genus Streptomyces; species Streptomyces sp. NPDC058877. Next base: position 49,475 of record NZ_JBHYMF010000020.1, read on the forward strand.
TTGACCGGCGTCGACCCCGAGACGCTGTCCTTCCTGTCGACCGACCGCTACCCGACGGCCTCCGCCCGCGCCTTCGCCGCGAGCGTCGGCCTGGAAACACCACCGGCCGCCGACGCCCTGCGCACCTGGGCCGACGACCTGGTCGCCACCCGCTTCGGCGCCGCATCGCCCTGGCTGCGCCCGTACGGTTTCCACACCGTGGCGGGCAGCCCTACCTGGGTGGCCGGAGAGCGGCGCCGCCCCGGCCACGTCCTGCTGCACGGGCTGCCGATGAACGCGGACCTCTGGACACGGCTCGCCGCCCACCTCCCCGGACCGGTCCTCGCCCCCGACCTCCCCGGCCTGGGGCGCTCGGCGGCCACCACCCGGGCGACGGACGCCTGGCTGGCGGACCTGCTGGGCCCGACGCAGACCCGCCCCGTGCTGGTCGCGCACTCCCTGGCCTGCGGCCCCGCGGTCCGCTTCGCCGTCGACCACCCGGACCGGATCAGCAAGCTGGTGCTCGTCTCGCCGGCCTTCCTCCAGGAACCCGCCCCGCGGTTCGCCCGCTCGGGTCTGGCAGTGCCCCTACTCCGCCGGATGCCCGCCGCCCGGCTGGCCCGGACGATCGGTGCCCCCGAAGGCCCGGAAGTGCAGAGCGCCGCAGCCGATCTGCACCGCCCCGGGGTGGCGCGCCGGGTGACCGCGGCCTTGCGCACGGACCTCGCCGAGCGCCGGCGGTCGCAGGCCCTGTTGGACCGGCTGACCGTCCCGGTCCAGATCATCGTGGGCTCGACGGACCCTCTGGTCACGGCCGTCGACTTCCCGGTGGCCGAGATCGCCGGGGCCGGGCACTACCCCCAGCTGACCCACCCCTCCCAGGTCGCACGGCACCTCGATGCCGTCCCCGTCCCGACCGGCGGATGACCCGGCCCCACCGGAGGCCTTGCGGTGCCCCTCCGGCCCGAGCACCCGCTCGACGGCGACCCCACCGGTGAGGGGCGCCGAGAGCGCGTCCGCCCCCGGAGGGTCGGGCTAGTCCTCGGCGCTTCCCTCCGGATGCCGAACCGGCAGCAGGCGCGAGCCCGCCATGCTCCGTCCGAAGCGGTCGTCGGGATTGGACAGCACGCAGGTGTCCAAGGAGAGGCAGCCGCAACCGATGCAGTCCGTCAGGTAGTCGCGGAGCCGGCCCAGTTGTGTGATGCGTTCGTCGAGTTCGGCCCGCCACGCCTCGGAGAGCCGGGCCCAGTCCTCACGGGTGGGGGTGCGCTCCTCGGGAAGCCGGGCGAGCGCCTCCCGGATGGTGGCCAACGGGATCCCGACCCGCTGTGCGGCACGGACGAAGGCGACCCGGCGGAGGGCATCGCGACCGTAGCGGCGCTGGTTGCCGCTGGTGCGGCGACTGGTGATGAGGCCCTTCGCCTCGTAGAAGTGCAGGGCGGAGACGGCGGCCCCGCTGCGGGCGGAGAGCTGGCCGACGGTGAGTTCGTGGATCTTCTCTGGGATCTGCGACACCCGGCGACCCTACTGTCCCGCCCCCTCCGGGCGTTGACAGCGGCCCGCGCACCCCACATGCTGAGCAAGCGCTTAGATACCGACCACTAGGTATGCCGTACGAGAAGGGACGAGGAACATGGCCGAGCCGAGGATCTTCACCTCCGCCGAGGAACTGCGCGCGGGGGTCGGCGAGCAGTTGGGGCACAGCGACTGGCTGGAGATCGACCAGAAGCGCATCGACCTGTTCGCCGACGCCACCGGGGACCACCAGTGGATCCACGTGGACCCCGAACGGGCGGCCTCCGGCCCGTTCGGCACGACCATCGCGCACGGCTATCTGACCCTGTCGCTCCTGCCGCTGTTCGTCCCGCAGGTGCTGCGGGTCGAGGGCATGAAGATGGGCCTCAACTACGGCACCGAGAAGGTGCGCTTCCCGGCAACCGTTCCGGTCGGCTCGCGGTTGCGCGCCACGGCCGTGCTGACGAAGGTCGAGGAGGTGGGCGGCGGCGTCCAGGTCACGGCAACGGTGACCGTGGAGCGCGAAGGCGGGGAGAAGCCGGTGTGCGTCGCCGAATCGGTGTCCCGCTACTACTTCTGAGCGCCGACCATCCTGAGCACGAGGTCGGCGTAGAGGGCACCGACCTCGTCCGGCGTCCGGCGCCCCTGCGCATTGAACCAACGCGCGACGTCGATGCAGAGGGAGAGGACGGCGACCGTGGTGCCGGGCACGTCCGGCACCACGAACTCACCCGCGGCGACGCCCTCGTTGATGATGCGACGGATCGCCGCGTCGGATTCGCGGCGCAGCTCGACGATCTCGGCGCGGTGCTCGGGACCGAGCGCGTCGAGCTCGTACTGGACGACCCTCGCGGTCGTGTGGCGCTCGGCGTGCCAACGGACGAAGGAACGCACGGCGTCGGCGAGCCGCTCGGCGGCCGTGCCGTCTCCGTCGGCCGCCGCCCGGAGGATCTCCAGGGCCTTGTCGTGGCCGATGCGGCTGATCCGGTGGAGCAGCTCTTCCTTGGTCTTGTAGTGGATGTAGAGCGCGGCCGGACTCATCCCGGCGCGCCCCGCGATGTCCCGGGTGGTGGTGGCGTGGTAGCCGCGCTCGGCGAACGCCTCGACCGCGGCCACGAGCAGCCGTCGGGCCGCCTCGGGCGTGACCTCGCCCCAGGACACGTCCTCGCCCCCGGGCGTCTCCTCCGCCGCGCTCATCCCACACTCCTCCTCGGACCCCGTAGAGAACAACACCATACAACGAGGGTGAGCAAGCGCTTAGGGCTCTGGCCCCTCCGGACTCCCGGAAGGGGGTGCTGCGGGGTTCCGGGCGGCGGCCCGACACCCGGGGGCGGCCCCTCAGAGCTTCTGGAAGGGATCGTGCTCGGCGAGGAGTTTCTCCAGGCGGGCCTGGTCGACCCGACTGACGATCTGGCCGGCCTCCTGGCGGTCGCGGACGACCTTGGCGAGGGTGAAGGCGGAGGTCGTGAGGTAGAGGACCGAGACGGCGAGGAAGGCCCGCACCCAGGCGTCGGCGTCGAGCCGGTAGATGCCGACGGTCACGGCGGCGATCGCGATCCCGAAGGAGACGACGGCCTGGGCGTAGTAGGCGGCGGTGTTCTGCTGCTTGACCGGTGTGTCGCTCATGCCCCACAGCATCGGGCGGACGTGGCCCCCGCCACATCCGCCCGGATACTCAGGGGAGTACTCAGAACGCCGAAACGCCCGTGAGCGCACGGCCGATGATGAGCTTCTGGATCTGGCTGGTGCCCTCGTACAAGGTCATGACGCGGGCGTCGCGGACCAGCTTTCCGACCGGGTACTCGTCGATGTAGCCGTAGCCGCCGAAGACCTGGAGGGCGTTGTTCGCCGCACGGACGGCGGCCTCGGAGGCGTACAGCTTGGCCATGGAGGCGGCGGTGGCGAAGTCCTGGCCGCGGTCGATCAGGTCGGCGACCCGCCAGGTGAGCAGCCGGGCCGCGTCCACGTCGACCGCGATGTCGCTGATCAGTTCCTGGACGAGCTGGTACGAGGCGATGGGCTTGCCGAACTGCTCGCGCTCCCCCGCGTACCGCACGGCGGCGTCGAGGGCCGCCCGGGCGATGCCGACGCAGCCGGCGGCGACGGACATGCGCCCCTTGGCGAGGGCGGACATGGCGACGGCGAACCCCTTGCCCTCGGGACCGAGCATCGCATCGACCGGGACGCGGACGTCGACCAGGGCGAGTTCGGCCGTGGCCTGACCGCGCAGGCCGAGCTTGCCGTGGACGGGGCGGCGGGTGAGGCCGGCGACATCGGCCGGGACGAGGAAGGCGGAGACGCCGCGGTGCCCCGGGGCGTCGTTCGTGCGGGCGAAGAGCAGCACGACATCGGCCCAGGTGCCGTTGGTGATGAACATCTTGCTGCCGTTGATCACGTACGCGTCACCGTCACGGACCGCGCGGGTGGCGAGGTTTCCGGCGTCGGAGCCGGCGCCCGGCTCCGTGAGGCCGAAGCAGCCGAGCGCCTCACCGGTCGCCAGCCGGGGCAACCACGCCCGCTTCTGCTCCTCGCTGCCCCAGGCGGCGATGGTCTTGGCGACCAGGCCGAGCGAGACGGAGACGATGCCCCGCACGGAGGAATCGCCGCGCCCCAGCTCTTCGGTGACCAGGCAGTACGCGAGGTGGTCGCCGCCCGAGCCGCCGTACTCCTCCGGGAGGGTGAGCCCGAGGAAGCCGACGGCGCCCAGCTTCTTCACGATGCCCCGGTCGACCTCCTCGGCACGGTCCCAGGCCACGGCGTGCGGAGCGACCTCGCGCGCGACGAATTCCTCGGCGAGCCGCCGTACGGCCTCCTGCTCCTCGCTCAGCTCCAGATCCATGCGGTGCCACCCCACTCGACCATTAAATTACCACTGCTAGTTTTCCTTGTGCAGGCCTACTATGTGCGCCATGGCCCGACCGCGCAAGCCCCTGCTCAGCCGAGAACGCATCGTCGAGACGGCGGGTGCACTCGTGGACGAGGAGGGGCTCGCCGCCCTCTCCACCCGGCGGCTCGCCGCCGAACTCGGGGTGAGCGGGCCCTCGCTCTACAACCACTTCCGCACCAAGGACGAGATCCTCGATGCGGTCGCGGACGCGGTGAGCGCCAAGATCGACCTGTCGATGTTCGCGGAGGAGGACGGCCGGGACTGGCACACGGCACTGCACGACTGGGCGGTCTCCTACCGCGCCGCCCTCGCCGACCACCCGCACATCGTCCCGGTCCTCGCCCAGGGACCCGGCCGCCGCCCGGCGGGCCTGCGGGTGGCCGACGCCGTCTTCGGCTCCATGGTCCGCGCGGGCTGGCCCCCGGCCCAGGCCACCTCCATCGGCGCGCTGATGCGGTACTTCATCACCGGCTCCGCCCTCGGGTCCTTCGCCCGCGGCTTCGTCGACGACGAGACGGCGTACGACCCGACCGACTACCCCCACCTCGGACGGGCCCACCTCCTCGCCGAGCACCGCCAGAAGGTCGACGAGGGCGCCTTCGAAACGGGACTGCGGGCCCTGCTCGACGGACTGCGGCTGCAGTACGAAGCGATCCCGGCGGCCCGCCGGGGAACGGCCCCGCAGGCGAACGCCGCACCTCCACGGGCGACGGCCCCGGCCCCGGCCCCGCAGGACACGTCGGCCGCCACCGAAACATGAGTGGGGCAGGCTTGCCCCATGGCAGCCAGTGACCTCGCCGCCCTCGCGGCGCTCTTCGCGGACGAGAGCCGTGCCGCGTTCCTGCTCGCCCTGCTCGACGGTCGGGCCTGGACCGCCGGAGAACTCGCCCGGCACGCCGGCGTGGCACCGTCCACCGCCAGCGAGCACCTCGGGAAGCTGGTCGCGGGCGGGGTGCTCACGGAGGAACGCCAGGGAAGGCACCGGTACGTGCGCCTTGCGGATCCCGGGGTCGCGCACCTCGTCGAGGACCTGGCGACCCGGTCCGAACCCGCAGCGAGCACGCCGGCGCGCTCGCTGCGGGCCGCGAGCACCGGGCGGGCGATGGCCCGCGGCCGGACCTGTTACGACCACCTCGCGGGGCGGCTGGGCATCACCATCACCGCGGCGATGACCGAGCGCGGGCTGCTGCGCCAGGACACCGGTTTCGCGCTCACGGACCGAGGCCTGGAGTGGTTCGCCGAGCAGGGCGTCCTCCTGGTGCGGAGGGGGCGGCGCCCGCTCGCCCGCGGCTGCCTCGACCGGACGGAGCGGCGCCCGCACCTCGCGGGGCTCGCGGGCGCCGCGCTGTGCCGGCACGCCCTGGACTCCGGGTGGTGCGTGCGGATCGGGTCCGAGCGGGCGGTCAAGGTGACCCCACGGGGCGAGACGGCCTTGCGGGCCGCACTGGGCATCGTCCCGACCGCACTGCAGTGAGAGACCGGACGCACTGCAGTGAGAAACCGGACGCACCGCGGTGAGAGACCCGACTCCGGCCTTCCCGACCGTGCGGTGAGCACCGAAACGTCCACGGCCTACCGTCGGGGCATGCAGAAGCCACCCTCCCGGCTCGCGCTCGTCGCCGCCGTGGTCACCGTCCTCCTGTGGGCCTCGGCCTTCGTCTCCATCCGCAGCGCCGGAGCCGCGTACTCCCCCGGCGCACTCGCGCTCGGACGGCTGCTCGCCGGAACGCTGGTCCTCGGGGCGGTGCTCCTGGTCCGGCGGGAGGGACTGCCGCCCCGGGCGGCCTGGCCCGGGATCGTGCTCTCGGGACTGCTCTGGTTCGGGGTGTACATGGTGGTGCTGAACTGGGGCGAACAGGAGGTCGACGCGGGCACGGCGGCGATGCTGGTGAACATCGGACCGATCCTGATGGCCCTGCTCGGGGCACGGTTCCTCGGGGAGTCCCTGCCGCCGCGACTGGTCGTGGGCATGGCGGTCTCCTTCGCCGGGGCCGTGACGGTCGGCCTGTCGATGTCCGGCGGCACCTCCGGTGGCCACGCCTCCGTGCTCGGAGTGGCCCTATGCCTGCTCGCTGCGATGGCGTACGCGGGCGGGGTGGTGGCCCAGAAGCCGGCGCTCGCGCACGGCAGCGCCCTCCAGGTGACGGCCTTCGGGTGCCTGGTGGGGGTGGTCGCCTGCCTGCCGTTCACGGGGCGACTGGTCGAGGAGGCCGGCCGGGCCCCCCTGAGCGCGACCCTCAACATGGTCTACCTGGGAGTGTTCCCGACCGCGCTCGCCTTCACCACGTGGGCCTACGCACTGGCCCGCACGACAGCGGGTCGGATGGGGGCGACGACCTACACCGTGCCCGCCCTGGTCATCCTGCTGGCCTGGGGGCTCCTGGGCGAACTGCCGGCGCCGCTGGCCCTTCTCGGGGGTGCGATGTGCCTGGCGGGCGTGGCCGTATCCCGCTCCCGGTCACGGATTTCCGCGAACGCCGGAACGGCCGAATCCACCTGACAGGCCATGCTCCCGGTTCCGGTCAGTTCACGGGCGTGCCACGCGGGTAGAACACCCCCGACCTGGACCGGAGATGTCCGTCAAGCCCCAGTTCTGGCCGCGGGTACGAAAAGGGCACGTTTTGCCGCCCCTCGGCCGGATAATTTCGAGGCGGTCACAAGCTCAGGCCGGAACCTGACGGTCTGACACCTTCTCGCGAGCCCACGGGGGAACCATGGCGATTCAGCAACGGGCGGAGCGGACGAGACAGGAGATCCTGTCGTCGGCCGCTCGGGTGTTCGACAGAGTGGGCTACGAGCGGGCCTCACTGGCCCGGATCGCCGGCGAGGCCCGGGTGACCACCGGCGCCCTCGTCTTCCACTTCGCCACCAAGGCGGACCTGGCGACAGCGGTGTGCGGACGGGCCCGCGCGGTCACCCGGATCACCGTCGAGTCCGCCTGCCTGTCCATGGAGGGGGTCGGCGGCACTTCGATCGACAAACTGGTCATCACCACCCACGCGCTGATCCGGCTCTTCGAGACCGACCCCACGGCCCGGGCGGGCGAGCGCCTCGCCCGCGAGCTGCAGCCGACCGCCTCCGGCATCGAGCAGGAGTGCCCCTGGCGGCGCGAAGTGGAGCGCCTGGCGAGGTACGCGGCGGCCGAGAAGGCCCTGCGCCCGGACGCGGACGCAACGGCGGTCGCCACGCTGATCAGCTACGTGATCACCGGGGTCGAACTGGAAATCCGACATCTGACTGCGCAGGCCGACGAGCACCGGCCCGCCGAGGGCGGCGGCCTGCACCACCCCGCGGAGGAACGACTGCGCCGCATCTGGGAGTTAATCCTGCCGGGACTCGTCCACCCGACGACCCGGCTGCTCGACGCTGCAGGCACGTTCCGGGATCCCGGCGGGGACATCGCACCGACACGCCGGATCCCACCGAAGGGCAGGTCAGCGACCACTTCCTGAGTGCAACAACTGGCGGGCGAAATCCGCCAGAGCCCTTCCGATGCGCTCGGCCGACAGGCCGAGTTCGTACCGCTGGAACTGGTAGAGCTCGGGCGACAGCGGACCGAGCGCGATGTCGATCAACGGGTCCGGGTCCTGGACGCCGTGGTCGACGAGCAGGGTCCGGACGTGCACGCGCCAGAATCCATAGGCGCCCGTCCGGAAGCGCGCGGGGCCCGTCTCGGCTCCCAGCGCCAGCGGCAGGTGCCGTTCGAGAAGATCGAGCATCGCCAGGTAGAAGGCCGCGAGACGCTCCCCTGCGGGGGCGCCCGGCCCGAGGGGCGGGGGTCCGTAGATGAGCTGGCCCTGCAGCCGCCGCTCGTGCTCGTCGAGCAGCGCCACGGCGACCGAAGAGGGGTCGGAGAAGCTCCGGTAGAGCGTGGCTCGGCCCACGCCGGCGGCCTTGGCGATCCGGTCCATGGTGACCGTCCGCGGGTCCTGTTCGGCGAAGAGTCGCTCGGCGGCGGCCAGGATCTGGGCACGGTTGCGCTCCGCGTCGGCACGTCGGCGCGGAGCGACCGGCTGCTCGTCCGGGGCCTGGAGGTCGCCGAGGAGCCCGTCGACCCGATGCACGGAGGCTGCTCGACGGCCGCGCTGCTGCTCTTCCTCGCTCATGGAGCAGACCTTACTTCCCTCGGAGATAAGTGGACACCTTGTCCGTTTGCCATGTTGCGTGTCATGCTAAACGGACTCAGTGTCCACTTAACCGCTCGCCATCCCCGCCCCAGGGAGATCCAGATGCACACCGCGCTCCTCGCCGCGGCCCTGCTGGTCGGCTGCCTCCTGGCCGTCCAGGCCTCGGTGAACCTCCAGCTCAACTCGGCCGTCGGCACCCCGTACGGCGCCTCGACCATCCAGCTCGGCGTCGCGACCACGCTGCTCGTCGTGCTCGCGGTGGCGGCCGGCGCGCTCGGCGCGCTCGGCAAGCTGCCCGACGTCGAGCCCTGGCAGCTGCTCGGCGGACTGGCCAGTCCGCTCTACATCACCAGCGGCATCCTGCTCTTCCCCCGGCTCGGCGCGCTGGCGGCCGTCGGGCTCTTCGTCACCGGTCAGATGTTCGCCTCGCTCGCCCTCGACCTCTTCGGCCTCCTCGGCCTGGAGCAGAAGGACCTGAGCGCCGGCATCGTCATCGGCGCCGCCGCCGTGCTCGCGGGCATCGTCGTGATCATCAGGGGGATGAAGGCCGCGGCCCCTCCCGGCGCCCCCAAGATGTCGAGCGCCGGACGCATCGGCTGGCTCGCCCTCGGCATCCTCGCCGGCGCCGTCCTGCCCGTCCAGGGCGCGGTCAACGCCCAGCTGCGCGCCCAGCTGCAGGAGCCCATCACCGTCGCCGTGATCAGCTTCGCCGTCGCGACCTTCACGATCGCCGTCGTCCTGCTCGTGCTCTACGCGACCAGGAAGACCCCGAAGCCCAAGATCGCCCCGCTGAAGAAGATGCCCTGGTGGGGCTGGCTCGGTGGCGCCTGCGCCGCCGCGTACGTCACCGGCACCTTCCTGCTCATCCCCTCCATCGGCGCGGCGGTGACCATCGCCCTGACCGTGACGGGACAGCAGCTGACCTCGGCCCTGATCGACCACAAGGGCCTGTTCAAGCTTCCGCAGCGCTCCTTGACCAAGCCGCGCGCCCTGGGCCTCGCCCTGCTGATCGCCGGCTCCCTGACCATCCAGCTCGTCTGATCGGGGCCGGCGCTCCCCCGGGCACCCCGGGGTCCCGGCCCGATCGGCGGCCCCCGAAAGGCTGCACATGAAGACGCCCTACACCGCCGGGCCGGACATCCACGTCCTCCCCTCGGCCCTGCCCATCCCCGGCCTCGGCGACCAACCGGTGAACGCCTTCCTCCTACGGTCAGGGGAGCCGCTCCTCGTCGACACCGGCATGCCCGTCGACCGGGAGGGCTTCCTGGAGTCCCTCTGGTCGCTCATCGAGCCGACCGATCTGCGATGGGTGGTCGTGACCCACGACGACCGCGACCACACCGGCGCGCTCGCCGGCATCCTCCGGGCCGCACCGAACGCGAAGGTGCTGGCCAACGCAATATCGGTGACGCGAATATCGGAGGAGTTCGACATTCCGCAGGACCGGGTGGTGACCGCGAACCCGAGAAGCCGCACGAGAATCGGCGATCGCGACCTGAGTTTTCACCGACCGCCCACTTTCGATTCACCCGGAACCCTAGCCGTTTTCAACCATTCGGACGGCACACTGTATACCTCCGACAGTTTCGGCACCGTCGTAGCAGAAATAGCCCAGGACTTCGCCGACCTCGACGAGAAGGAATTCTTCGACGGGTTCGACGTACTGAACCGGGCGATAGCCCCGTGGACCGCACTGGTAGACGAAGCGAAGTTCATCCGTCCCGTACGCGAACTGGCCGCACTACGCCCGGCACGACTGCTCAGCGCCCACGGACCGACCGTCCGGGAGGACGCCGTACCCCGGCTCTTCGAAGCGATGACCCGCATCCCGTCCCTGCCCGCCTGGCTGCCGGACGCCGACCTCGACCTCGAGGCGGCGCTGGACGCCCATGAGTCCCCCACCGGCTGAACACCACTCGCCGACGCACGATCCGAGGAGAACCATGCCCGACCCGACCACTGCCGACCTGACCCCGCCGCGCGGAGTCGTCACCGTCTTCTCCGACATCTGGTGCTCCTTCGCGCACATCGCCATCCACCGGCTGCACGCCACTCGGGCCCGGCTGGGCCTGGAGGCGCAGGTCTCCTTCGACCTGCGCGCCTTCCCCCTGGAACTGCTGAACGACGCCCCGAGCCCGCGCCCCGGCACGGACAGCGAGGTGGCCCGGATGGCCAGTCTGGAGCCGGCTGCCGGTTGGCAGTTGTGGCAGGCCAAGGACTGGTTGTACCCGTCGACGACGCTGCCCGCCCTGGAGGCCGTGCTCGCCGCGAAGGAGCAGAGCCTGAACGCCTCCGAGCAGCTCGACCTCGGCCTGCGCAAGGCCTTCTGGGCCGAGTCGCGCTGCATCAGCCACCGCAAGGTGATCCTGGACGTCGCCGCCGACACCGGCGCCGTCGACGTGGACGCCCTCACCGAGGCCCTGGACGACGGGCGGGCCCGTCGCGCCCTCGCCGACCAGGCCGCCCTGTCCAAGAGCGACCGGATCAACTGCAGCCCCCACCTGTTCCTGCCCGACGGATCCGACCACGCCAACCCCGGCATCGACGTGGGCTGGGAGGGTGCGTACGGGATCGGCTGGCCGGTGATCGCCTCGGACGACCCGAAGGTGCACGAGGACATCTTGCTGCGGGCCGCCACCGAGTAACAAGAAAAGCCGTCGCCGACGGCTGAAAAAGGAACGACGGCCAGGCATTCCCGATCGCGGAATGCCTGGC